>JAAXIA010000008.1 GCA_012270595.1 Rhodanobacteraceae bacterium
ACTTGGTATTGCGCGTGCCTTGATTGACTATGACGCATCATTTAAATCAACGCTGCGCCGAGCTGGCTTTGTTACACGCGATGCCCGTGAAGTGGAGCGTAAAAAGGTTGGCTTGCGCAAGGCACGTCGCTCCACACAGTTCTCAAAACGTTAAAGAAGCACTGGACTTTGGGAAAATAGTACTATTGATCCCAGGATGGTAGACTTATTGAGGTTCAGGCGTGTAGCCACTGGTGTAATGCTTGCGCGCCTGTTCGTTGATGCCTGAGATAAACTAGAATTTTTTTGCCTTTATAGCCCCGTCGCCAAGTGGTAAGGCACCTGACTCTGACTCAGGCATTCGGTGGTTCGAATCCATCCGGGGCTGCCATATCACGACCGGTGATTGTGCGGTTATCCTGTTTATATAAAGAACTATATGATTTATGCTTAGGCACTTGGATGCATTAAAGGGTGTTTAGCCTATCGATATAGTTTAATGAATAAAACAGGAGATATTTCATGGTTAAATCAGAGTTAAAACGCTTGCTCTTGGTGGCTGTTACCGCGGTTTCTGTCTGCTTGTCCGTGCTTTCCCATGCCAATGATGCTGGAAAAGTGACATTCATCAACTACCCCGACCCCCATGGAGTGGGTTATGAGACTGTTGGGGAGTTATCTTATCGCTATCATGGTCGGGTGCATAGTGCATCTACCGTTGCATTCTATGATGCGCGCCCCAGTCTTTCCTGGCCTAAAGGGGCACAGGATATTAAAGTTTCCCATACCTTTTTGCCCCTTTCTCTCACGTGTATATTCGATCTTGATTCATCCATGAAAGCTAAAAACGAGCTTGTTTTCATACTCACCAAAGATGGGCATGAAAAGTGGTTTTGGGATGGACACCGGATAAAAAAATGCGGATAAATAAATCTCATTCGTGATAGTGATAAAGGGGCCTTACTGAAAATAAGTCCGTGCCTCGTGTTTTCACCAACATGAGGCACTCTGTCGTTGTCGTTTTTTCGGACATAGGTGACGCAGGTACAGCGCCATGTGTTCAGGCTGCCTGCCTGGGTTTTTCCTCGACTTTTATGCAGGCTACTTCGCGAGTTTCACTCAGCCACCGAAGTTCTGGCTTTTTTTTGGCACAGTTGCTATCGGCCAGGGGACAGCGCGTGTGAAAGACACAACCGGAAGGTGGATGGATGGGGGAGGGTAAATCACCTTCCAGAATTTGAATGCGCTTGTTTCTTTCCAGCTCTGGGTCAGGCAGGGGAGCGGCTGAAATGAGTGCTTTAGTGTAAGGATGTGACGGATGGTCGCACAGAGATTTGGATTCACCCACCTCCATAACCCGACCCAGATACATTACCAGAATCCGGTCAGAAATATGCTTGATGACACTCAGGTTATGCGCTATAAATAAAATGGTGAGGCCAAGACTGTGCTGAAGTTCCTTTAATAGATTCACTACTTGTGCCTGAATAGATACATCCAGCGCGCTGACGGGTTCGTCACACACCAGGATAGATGGCCTTAGAATAAGCGCTCTGGCAATACCGGCACGCTGGCATTGTCCCCCTGAAAATTGGTGTGGGTAACGGTTGATATGCCTGGGTGATAAACCGACCATGCGCATCATTTGTTCGACGCGTGCCCGCCTTTCACCGACGGAAAGCTTTGGTTCGTGCACCAGCAAGGGTTCGGCAATAATATTTCCAATGGTCATTCTTGGGTTTAATGAGGAAAAAGGATCCTGAAACACCATCTGAATATTTTTTCTGATTGGTTGCCAGGTTTTTTTGGTTTTCACCACAGTCAAGTCTTTTCCCGCCCATATCACGGATCCTGCGGTTGCACCAACCAGACCGACAATGGCACGAATCAAGGTTGATTTTCCACAACCTGACTCGCCAACAATGCCAAGAATTTCGCCTTGATTGACTTTAAAAGAGACTTCATCCACCGCTTTGACATATTGCGTTTGCTGCCATGGCCAGGATTTTTTAAGTGGAAAATGCACCTTTAAATCATGGATGCTTAGTAATGGGCCTTTGTTCATGAATTTAATGTCTCCTTATTATCTGTTTCCCTGGCATGAAAACAGGCCACATAATGCAGATTTTGATCGTGCATGTCTTCGAGAACAGGATGTTGTTGACTGCAAATGTCTGTTGCTCGTGGGCAGCGTGGCGAAAAGGCGCAACCTGCAGGCAAATGAGATAAATCAGGGGGTTCACCTGTGATTTCCTGAAGTTTTGTTTGCGCCGAATCCACTCGTGGGGTTGCCGTCATCAGACCAGAAGTGTAAGGGTGATAATGATTGGCGAACAAATCATGTATTTGTGCTGATTCAACGGTTGTTCCGGCGTACATCACCATGACCCGGTCACAGGCTCCCGCTACGACAGCAATATCATGGGTGATTAAAATGGTTGCCATTTTAAATTCATCCTGAAGTTCTTGTAATAATTTCAGTAATTGTGCCTGTACTGTTACATCAAGGGCTGTGGTTGGCTCATCGGCAATGAGCAACCTGGGTTTGCACATAAGCGCCATAGCAACCATGACCCGCTGCTGCATGCCGCCAGATAGTTCGTGTGGATAAAGCTTGATGCGGTTGGCTATATCAGGAATACGAACGGCATCAAGCATGTCTATGGCATGCCTCCTTGCCTGGGCTTTGGTTGAGTGCTGGTGGACCATCATCGGTTCACAAAGCTGCGTCTCAATGGTCACATACGGATTAAGTGAAGTCATGGGATCTTGAAAGATCATCGAGATTTCATTGCCACGTATTTGATTGAGTTCTTTCGTGGGTATGCCAATGAGTTCTTTGCCGTCAAGTTTGGCAGAGCCAGAAACAAGCGCATTATTGGCGGAAAGCCCCATGAGTGCGAGTACGGTTTGACTTTTCCCAGAGCCGGATTCACCCACAACGCCGAGTGTTTCTGCCTTATCCAGTGAAAAGCTGACATGATTGATCGCGTGGACCAGACCGTCATTCGTTTTAAACCGCACGTTTAAATTATTGACTTCCAGCAATGACATGATGTTCCCTTAATGCTGTTCACGTGGATCCAGGGCATCACGTAGACCGTTGCCCACAAAATTGAAACATAAAAGTGTGACTGTCAGGAAAGAAGAAGGAATCAGCAGTAGCCACCAATAATTGAAGGCGATGACCTGAGCACCGTCACTGATGAGTCCACCCCAATCCGTCATGGGGGGCTGAATACCAAGGCCAAGGAAGCTTAGAAAAACGGCAATCATGATGCTACCTGGCACCGTGAGGGTAATGTAAACCGCAATAATGCCGATAAGGTTCCTGATAATATGACGGGTAATAATGACTCTTTCCTTGACGCCGCAAACATGGGCCGCTTCGATAAACTGCCTGTTTTTCAGTCCCATTGTCTGGCCGCGCACCACGCGAGCCATATCCAGCCAGACAACAGCGCCAATAGCAATAAAAATAAGGATGAAGTTACGTCCAAAAAGGGTCACCAGCAAAATGGCAAAAAACATGAATGGCAGGCCATAAAGAACATCGACAATACGCATTAAAATATTATCCACGTTGCCACCCAAAAAACCTGCTGTTGCGCCCACCAAAGTACCAATTACTACGCTGACCAGCGTCGCCACGAAGCCTATTTCCAAGGTAATGCGCCCACCAATCATGACCCGGGTGAATATGTCCCGGCCCAGCGAATCCGTACCAAACCAGTGCTTTGCACTTGGCGACTGGTAGACTTCAAGCAGGTTTTGTTGGGCGTAGGTATAGGGCGAAAACCAGGGCAGTACGATCATCATGACAATGATTAAACCCAGGACAACAAGACTGAATTTCGCTATTCTGTTTTTTTTGAAGCGTAGCCATGCGTCATAATAAAGACTGCGTCCCTTGAATGCGCCTTCATATGAGTTGGTTGCCACTTTCTCCAGGAAGTATGCGTTTTTTTTCTTTTGGCGTAAGGTAAAACTTTTTTCCATGGTGTTTCACTCAGTATCTGATTTTTGGATCTAAAAAGGCGTAGATAATATCTACGAGCAGGTTGAAAACAATGACCAGAAGGCTGTATATGATGACCAGGGCCAACACCAGGTTATAATCCCTGTTGGTTGCACCCTGAACCATCTGGATACCGATGCCGGGAATGGTAAATACGCGCTCAATCACTACGGAACCGGTCAAAATTCCTGCTACCGTCGGACCCAAAAGTGACACGACCGGCATCATGGCGGGTTTTAGGGCATGTCTCCATACCAGCCTTGGCATTGACAGACCCTTGGCCTTGGCGGTACGGATAAAGGGAGATCCCATGATTTCAATCAAACTGCTTCGGGCAATTTGCGTGATAACCGCGATATAGGGCAAGGAAAGTATGATGACTGGAAGAACCAGGTCACTCAAGGTTCCCCATCCCCCTGCCGGAAACCAGTGAAGAAATACAGCAAAAACAAGTACGGATAAAGGTGCTGTGACCACAATCGGGGTGGATATCACCAACATGCAGAAAACACTTATGACATGATCAATAAAATCTGCCAAGGTATCTTTTGTCAAGGCAGAAAAAATGTCCAAAATAATTCCGCCAATGCCGGCGATAATGATACTGAATGTGCCTAGTTGTACAGAAACCCAAAAACCGCCCTGACTACCTGTAGGGAATACGAGGTGATTGATGGATTGCCCCTGGTACTTGAGTGAATAACCAAGATTGCCATGGATTAGATCATCAAGATAGTATAAAAACTGCTGCCATAGCGGTAAATCCAGATGATATTGATGGTGAAGTTGTTTTAGTACTTCAGGTGGCAAGGCGCGCTCCGTTGCAAACGGATCCCCCGGAGTCATGTGTACCATCAAAAAACTGATTAACACGACAGCAAAAAGAGTCGGAATGACGCCACCTAACCGACGTAATATATAACTAAACATAGATTTTCTTCAGGATATAAAGAACAAATTTCTTCACCGACTGGGCGCAAAAAATGAATAAAAACCACTCGCGAGCCTGGCAGGGCTTTAGCAAACTCGCCCGGGAGTCTAGTGTACATCGTTCTTCAGATTCAGCACATGGGTGTTTCACGATGAGGGGAACTTATGGGGTGCGATAGCTATGTAACGACGCGCTTGCTACACTCGTTGCTCGTTGCGTGGAACAGGATAATGTACATGTGGTGGGCAACTGCTTTCAAGTCGGCGGATGGCTTGTCGCTTGTGCTCACGCGTTGGCATAGTGTTGTGCTTTGGCTGTTGCTCTGCTTGCTTGGCGCTTGCGCGAGCAGACCATATCGGCACAGGCCTGTTTCCCCACCTACCCATACGGCGGCACACGAGCAGCATCAGGAACGGACCTTCAAACCCTCGCATTCTGGGTTTAAGTCCGAGTTAGCCCGTGCGCCACGTGGCGAAGTGTCGTTGGCTAACGATGTGCTGTTGCGTGCTATTGCACTGATTGGTACGCGTTATCGTTGGGGGGGCAATACACCGAAAAGCGGTTTCGACTGTAGTGGACTGGTTCGTTATGTCTACCGTCATGTTCATGGCGTCAAACTGCCCCGCACTGCGCGCGGCATGAGTCATCTTGATGAGCGTAAAGTGCGGCATATGAGCCACTTGATGAGTGGCGATCTGGTGTTTTTCCGCATCCACGGACGCATCCATCAACA
>JAAXIA010000007.1 GCA_012270595.1 Rhodanobacteraceae bacterium
CTCTGACACTTTCCTGCAACAGGCACGTGAGGCATGCTCGCTACCGGTGTTGCGCAAGGATTTTGTGATTGATCCTTATCAGGTTTACGAGTCGCGGGTGCTTGGTGCCGACTGCATCTTGCTGATCGTCGCGGCTCTGGATGATGCCCGCTTGCATGCCTTGTCGCAGCTTGCCATTGAGCTGGGTATGGACGTTTTATGCGAGGTACACAACGGTGCAGAACTGGAACGGGCGCTGGTTCTACCAGAGTCGTTGCTGGGGGTGAATAACCGCAATCTGCATAGCTTTGAAACCTCACTGGAAACGTCGCTGGTCTTGCGTGAGCGGATTGGGCAAGCGCGTATGATGGTCGCCGAATCGGGAATCGGTAGCGCCGAAGATGTAGTACTATTGCGCGGTGCCGGTATCCACGCTTTCCTTGTTGGTGAGGTGTTAATGCGCGCTAACGATCCGGGAAAAGCCTTGCAGCGCCTGTTCGCCATGGGCTGAGTGATACCAACGATCCACCACGTTCCACCGTTTTTCTGAGTGTTGCCCTACCGTTTAGACCGTCAGCTTTGGCGTAGCTTCCACGTGCTGATGACTGCGCTTGCGTGACCGCAGGGGGCTTTGTTCTCGTGCATTTCGCTGCACCTGTCTGATCCTGGTATCGACGGGGTGGCGGTTAGCGTGAGCCATATACCACAATGGTTTTGCCGGAGACGCCAATCATATTTTTTTCCTCAAGCTGTTTAAGTACACGTCCCGCCATTTCGCGCGAGCAGCTCACGATCTGGCTTATTTCCTTCCGTGAGATGCGGATCTGGGTGCCATCGGGGTGCGTCATAGCATCTGGTTCACGGCATAGATCAAGTAAAGTAAGAGAGATACGGTGGGCGACATCAAGGAAAGCCATACGGTTGACTTGGCGTGATGTATTTAATAGTTGCTGGGTGAGTTGAGAGCCGATGGCGAACAGGATTTTGGGACAGTCCTTGTGTAGGGGGCCTTCCATCAGTTGAAAAAGGCGCTTATAACTGATTTCTGCTATTTCGCAGGGGCTGCGGCTACGTACCACGAACTCGCATTGCGACTGAGCAACGAATAACTCCATTTGACCCATAAACTGACCACTATTTAAATAAGCCAGAATCAGCTCGTGTCCCCGTTGGTCTTCGCTGCATACCACGAGTGAACCCTTAATAATGTAGTAGAGCGTACTGATGGTGTCTCCAGGGCGGATGATAATGTTTTTTCCTGGGTAGTGGTGGTGGTGGCATAACGCCAGGAAATGTTCCATGGATGTGGAGTCTAGCGCAAAGCCTGGTGGAGTCTGCGAGCGTTCAAAAGCTTGTTGGAGATGGTAGTTGATTTGTGCCATGTGCTCTTCTCTCCAGAAGGTCCTTGCGAAGCTTTCGGAAGTTTAAGGAGGCGATCTTCAAATTGATTGGTAAACAAAACCGTTCCGGACGCGCATGCTAGCAAAGCGAAAGGAAGTTGTGGTGTGGCACTGTTTTTTTCTTTGTTTTTTGGTATAGCGCTGGTTAAGGCTAGGCGTGGATTTAATGCTTTTATTTCTTTTTCTTGCTGTATCATAATCAGGCGGCTGTCCAGTCATTGCCAGAGATGGTCGCGACATGTTTTTTGGTGTGGTTGTGAACAGGGTAGTCATTCATATTTCCGTGTGGCTTTTTGCACGGTGAACCTGGTGATGACCCGCATCATTGGCCGTTTGCGTCATGATCGTGGAGAGTGCTTGTGGTCAAGTTATTACCTCGTTTGCGGTTGCAGGGGTTCAACAATCTTACCAAGGCGCTGAGCTTCAATATCTACGATATTTGCTATGCGGTGTCTGATGGGCAGCGTCAACGTTACATTGAGTACATTGACGAGCAGTATGACGCAGATCGCTTGACCCAGATCCTTACCGAAGTGGCACGGATTATTGGCGCCAACATTCTGAACGTTTCGCGACAGGATTATGACCCGCAGGGTGCTTCGGTCACCATTCTTATTTCTGAGGAAATGGTAGTAGAAAATCCAGGGGCTGATACAATTTCCGGCGCGATGGTGGCGCATATGGACAAAAGCCATATTACCGTACACACCTATCCCGAAACGCACCCGCATAATGGTATTGCCACCTTTAGGGCTGATATCGACGTGGCCACCTGTGGCGTAATTTCTCCACTGAAGGCACTTAATTTCCTGATTGACAGTTTCGAGTCAGATATTGTTGTATGTGATTACCGGGTTCGTGGTTTTACGCGTGACGTGAAAGGTAAAAAGCACTTTATTGATCATAAAATCAACTCCATACAGGGTTACCTGTCACGCCGCATTAAGCAGAAATACGAGATGTTTGACGTCAACGTGTATCAGGAAAACATGTTTCACACCAAGATGCACATCAAGGATTTCTACCTTGATAACTATCTGTTCGAAGCGAATTCAGAAGATCTCTCGTTCAAGGAACGCCAGCGCATCGAGTCCTTGTTACGCCGCGAGATCATAGAGTTATTCCATGGCCGTAACTTGATGTGAAGTGTTGTACCCGCCTGTTTG
>JAAXIA010000141.1 GCA_012270595.1 Rhodanobacteraceae bacterium
TGTTCTATTCGCTGTGTTTCTATCAGGAAGTTTTCTTTGTGCCTTCAAACAGTAGTTCCTTGACTCCGGCCAGGGAGCCAATCACATTGCCCGCTTCCAGAGGCATCATGATGGTTTTACTGTTGTTTGCCGAGGCCAGCGATTGCAGTGCTTCAACGTATTTCTGTGCAACAAAATAATGCAGTGCGCGGACATCGCCATTGCTAATGGACTCAGAGACATCGGCGTTGGCTTTGGCTTCGGCTTGTGCCAATCTTTCTCTAGCCTGTGCTTTTCTTTGGGCGGCTTCCAGCGCACCTTCGGCCTTCAGAATCTGTGCCTGTTTCTGGCTTTCTGCCGCCAGAATTTGCGCCTGTTTATTGCCTTCTGCGACTTTGATGGTAGCTTCCCGCTGGCCTTCCGCCTCAAGAATCTGCGCTCTTTTTTCGCGCTCTGCTTTCATCTGCCTGGCCATGGAGTCCACCAGATCCTGCGGTGGTGCAATATCGCGAATTTCAATGCGGGTGACCTTAACTCCCCAGGGATTGGTTGCTTCATCTACCTTAGTAAGTAACAGGCTATTGATGTGATCACGTCTGGAGAGCATTTCATCCAGCTCCATCGACCCCAGTACGGCGCGGATATTAGTCATGACCAGATTCTGCATGGCACGATCAAGCTGGTTTACCTCATAGGATGCACAGGGCGCATCTTGCACTTGATAAAAACAGACCGCATCGGTTGTTATCTGAGCGTTATCGGCGGAGATAATTTCCTGGGGTGGTACATCAAGTACCTGCTCCATCATATTAATTTTTTTACCAATTCTGTCGATGATGGGGACGATAAGGTGCAAGCCTGGGTTCAGGGTACGGGTGTATTTACCAAAACGCTCGACTGTCCAGTTAAAACCTTGCGGTACCATATTGATGCCCTGACTGATGAGGGTGGCAATCAGGACGAAAAAAACGATAGTGGTGATTCCAAAGCCCATGGGGGCTACTCCTTAACATGTTATAAATGATGATGGATTTGTTCACTCTTTCATTTTCCTTAAGAATGAACGGCCTTTGCCTTTCACCCACCCTTGAGCGAAGTCGAAGGACGAAGTCGCTTAAGGGTGGGCGAGGTTAAAGTGCCTCAAACACTCCTGCCGCGCCCATGCCGGTACCAATACACATGGTCACCATGCCGTACTTTTGCTTTTTCTGTCGCATTCCGTGCAGCAAGGTGGCGACGCGTATAGCTCCGGTAGCGCCTAGTGGATGGCCAAGGGCGATGGCCCCACCCAGGGGGTTGACCTTGGTCGGGTCAAGATCCAAGTCTTTTATGACGGCCAGAGATTGTGCGGCAAAGGCCTCGTTGAGTTCAATCCAGTCGAGCTGGTTTTGCGTGATACCCGTTTGACGTAGCACTTTGGGAATGGCTTCTTTGGGACCAATGCCCATAATTTCCGGCGGCACGCCGGCAACTGAGAACCCGACAAAGCGAGCTAAAGGCGTAAGTTTGTATTTTTCAAGCGCGTTTTCACTGGCCAGTAGCACGGCGCCGGCACCATCAGACATCTGGCTGGAGTTGCCGGCGGTCACGCTGCCGCCAAACTGCGCATTGCGAAAGACTGTCTTGAGTTTGGCCAGTACTTCAAGGGTGCTGCCCTCGCGCGGGCCTTCATCCTTTTCGATCAGGCGGTTGTCGTGAACAATGCTGCGGGAGGCCAGGTTGGGGATATGGTCGTCGAGCTGGAATGGGCTTATTTCAGCCTTGAACGCACCGTCGGCCTGGGCGACGAGAGCGCGCCGATGGCTTTCCACCGCGAAGGCGTCCTGTGCCTCTCGACTGATCTTCCATTGTGTGGCGACGTTCTCGGCAGTGATACCCATACCGTAGGCAATAGCGATGTGGTCGTCCTTGAAAATGGCAGGATTCATAGCGACCTTGTTTCCCATCATGGGTACCATGCTCATGCTTTCGGTACCGCCGGCCAGCATGATGTCGGCTTCGCCAAGACGGATGCGATCTGCCGCCATGGCCACTGCCTGTAGGCCGGAAGAACAGAAGCGGTTGATGGTGACACCAGGTACGGTGTTCGGTAACCCGGCCAGCAGCAGGCTGGTACGTGCCACATTGATGCCTTGCTCTGCTTCTGGCATGGCACAACCGATGATGCTATCTCCAATGCTGGCTGGATCTAGCGTTGGCGCACGTGCGAGCACAGCCTTGATGACGTGGGCGAGCATGTCATCAGGGCGGGTATTGCAAAATACGCCGCGCGGTGCCTTGCCAACTGGCGTGCGGGTAGCGGCGACGATATAGGCATCCTGGACTTGTTTGCTCATGGTTTTTGCTCCGTTGTATCGCGCCTTAAGGCAGCGACGGTTTTGCTTACAGGGATGCCCATGTCAGCCTTTGGCTGGCATGGGGGTTTTAAGGTTTAGCTTAAGGCGTGCACTAAGGCATGCTTTTAGTTGCGCAGAGGTTTGCCAGTCGCCAGGGTATGAGCAATGCGTGCCTGGGTTTTCTCCGTTTTTGCCAGTGCCACGAAGTGCTTGCGCTCCAGTTCCAGCAGCCAGGCTTCATCCACAGTGCCGTTGCGGGAGACAGCTCCACCACAAAGGGTATCGGCGATGCGCGTGGCGATGTCCACGTCATGCGGCGAAGCAAAGTAACCGGCCTGAAGGTTGGCCAGTTGCACCCTGAAAGTCGCCGTGCCAATCTCACCAGCAACCGGAATGGCGCGCTGATATAGTGGCGGTCGATAGCCGCTGTCGGCCAGTGACAGGGCCACTTTTTGAGCCACAAAGAGCAATTCGTAAGGGTTCAATACCACGACATCACTGTTACGCAGCAAGCCCATGGCTTTGGCCTCGATGGCGCTGGGAGATACCTTGGCCATGGCGATGGTTTCAAAGCTCTTTTTTAGTGCTTCAAACGGATCGTCGGGGCGGCTATGAGCAGCGCGCACAGCCAGTTCATGCAGACCGCCCCCGGCTGGAAGCAGCCCGACACCGGCTTCCACCAGGCCAATATAGCTTTCCAGTGCGGCCACGGTACGAGCGGAGTGCATCTGAAACTCACAACCACCTCCAAGCACCAGTCCGCGAACGGCGCACACCACCGGCACCAGGGCATGTTTGATTCGCATGCTGGTGCACTGGAAGTTGGTCACCATGGCTTCGAAGGCGTCGAAGCGACCCTCTTTCAGTAGACCCAGTGCACCTTTAAGATCAGCACCGGCGGAAAACAGCTCACCATGTTGCCAGATCACCAGCGCCCGGAGTTGTTTTTCGGCAATGGCTATGGCGTGCTGAATACCATCGAGCACCTGGTCGTTGATCGTTTGCATTTTGGTTTTAAACGAGATAATACCGACGCCATCAGTACCCAGTGCCCACAGACGGATGCCGTCGTTTTCCCATAGCGTGTTGCCAGTATTGAACGTCTCACCCAGCAGGGGGGCAGGGAATAACTGGCGTGCATAGACAGGATGTGTGGAGCGTGGCTTGCTGGTCGCATCCATGGCGGAATACGAGCCACTTTTGTCATGGACGCCAGTACGCCCATCGGTGACCCAGGCCGGTAGCGGGACATCGCTCATTGCCTTGCCGGCCTTAATGTCTTGGTTTATCCATTGGGCAATCTGCTTCCATCCAGCCGCCTGCCAGGTTTCGAACGGCCCCAGTTTCCAGCCATAGCCCCAGCGAACGGCTAAATCTACCTCGCGTGCTGTGTCGGCGATAGCAGCCAGATGATAGGCGGCATAATGAAAAAGATCACGAAAGAGTGCCCATATAAACTGGGCCTGTGGATCATGTGATGCGTACAGTTTGGCGAATTTTTCGACGGGATTTTTGTTGGCAAGAATGCTAACTACTTCATCTTTCAGTGCTTTTTGTGATGGGATGTAATCACGACTGGATGGATTAAGCACCAGGATGTCTTTGCCGACCTTCTTATAAAAGCCAGCTCCGGTTTTTTGACCCAGGGCACCGCCATCAATCAAATGCTGTAGCACGGCTGGTGTCTTAAAGTAGCTGTGCCAGGGATCATTGGATAGCGTATCGCCCATGGTCTTAATCACATGGGCCAGTGTATCCAGGCCTACCACGTCGGCGGTGCGGTAGGTGGCACTCTTGGGGCGGCCAATGGCCGGGCCGGTTAGTGCGTCGACGGCATCAAAACCCAGCTTGAATTGCGCGGTGTGGTACATTGTGGCAAGTATCGAAAACACACCGATGCGGTTGCCGATAAAGTTAGGTGTGTCACGTGCCATGATCACCCCTTTACCCATGATGGTCACCAAAAAGGCTTCCAGACCGTCGATCACATTGCGATCAGTCGACTTGGCAGGAATGAGTTCGACCAGGTGCAGGTACCGTGGCGGGTTAAAGAAGTGCACGCCACAAAAGCGGTGGCGCAGCTCTTCAGGCAGGGCCTCGGCCAAGGTATTGATGGACAACCCCGAGGTGTTGGAAGCGATCAGTGCAGTTTTGGACAGATGCGGGGCAATCTTGTGGTAGAGCGCACGTTTCCAATCCATCCGTTCGGCGATGGCCTCGATGACCAAATCAATCTCGGCCAGTTGTTCCAGGTCCTCATCATAGTTAGCTGGCGTGATGGCCTGGGTCAGAGCTTTGTGCGCCAGTGGCGCAGGTGAAAGTTTTGCCATCTGGGCGATGGCCTTGAGTGCGATGGTGCTTTTAGGAGCTGAATCGGCCGGAAGATCAAATAGCACGGTTTCAACACCAGCATTTGCCAGATGGGCGGCGATCTGTGCGCCCATGACACCGGCACCTAAGACGGCGGCTTTGCGGATATGTAGCGCCTGATGAGAGGGAGCGGGTACGGCTGTCATGTATTTCTCCGTAAAATAAAGCGGGAAGGTAGAAACAGACGTCTAAAAACGGGATTTAGCAGTGTTTGCCCAGTCTGCGACAGGAACAAGGCACACAAGGGTCCAAGGACGGAGGCGCACTTTGCCATCGTCATCAGCAGGCAGGAGCAACGGTGGTGTCTTCACACTTCTGACACGATTGGCATACCTGTCTTTCAAGACAGTCTTCTGAGAATAAGGGCGAACTTTTACCTAAGTCAAACCAGATTGTCCAGATAAAGTTGGAATATTCGTACACTTAAGGCTGCGACGTTCATTTTTACACGGTGAATTGGCAAGATATTTACGAATTAAATCAGTATTCTAGTGTAAACTTGAGCAGTAACAACTTAACTTCCTGGGGCTAATGCCATGGCGCTGGAGCGCACCCTTTCGATTATCAAACCCGATGCCGTTGCGAAAGATCTGATCGGAGAAATATATACCCGCTTTGAGCAAGCAGGCCTTAAGATCATTGCTGCCCAAAGTCGGCAGTTGTCGCGTGGCGAAGCAGAAGGTTTTTACGAGGTTCATCGCCAGCGCCCGTTCTTTCATGCGCTGGTTGACTTCATGGTCTCTGGTCCGGTGATGATTCAGGTGTTACAGGGAGACGATGCCATCGCCAGGCATCGCACCCTGATGGGTGCCACTAATCCGAAAGAGGCGGTAGCAGGAACCATCCGCGCCGATTTTGCCGACTCCATTGACGCTAATGCCGTGCATGGTTCCGATAGTGTTGAAAGTGCCAGGCAAGAGATTGCCTACTTTTTTGCCCAGAGTGCGATCCACCCTCGTTGAAGCCCCTATGAGTTCATGACCATGACAGGTGCTGCCACCACATCGCTGGATTCTTCCGCCAATACGGGAAAAGTTAACCTGCTTGATTTTGATCGTCAGGGGCTGCGAGATTTCTTCACCGGGATCGGTGAGGAAGCCTACCGCGCCCAACAAGTCATGAAATGGATCTATCATCATCTCGAAGATGAATTTTCAAGGATGAGCGATCTTGGCAAGTCGCTGCGTAGCAAGCTTGCGGCCACTTGCTACGTGGGGCCGCCCAGAACGCTGCTTGCTAAAAAAGCCAGTGATGGTACTTGCAAGTGGCTGCTGGGCATGGATCGGGGCAATGCGGTGGAGGCGGTGTATATTCCAGAGCCCACACGCGGCACCTTGTGCGTGTCCTCGCAAATTGGTTGTGCTCTTAATTGCAGCTTTTGTTCTACCGGTGCGCAAGGTTTTAACCGTAACCTGACAGCTGCTGAGGTCATCGGACAAATGTGGGTGGCAGCGAAGGAACTTAAGCGTGCAACTTACCAGAATCGTCGGATCACCAATGTGGTGATGATGGGCATGGGCGAGCCGCTCTATAATTACGACAACGTGGCCAAGGCGCTACGCATCGTCATGGACGGCGAGGGCATCGCCATTCCCAAGCGCCGCATCACCCTGTCGACGGCCGGCGTGGTGCCGGCCATGCGCCGCTGCGGCGAGGAGCTGGGGGTCAACCTGGCGGTCTCCCTCCACGCGGTGAGCGACGAGCTGCGCGACGTCATCGTGCCGCTCAATCGCAAGTATCCGCTGGCCGAGCTGCTGGCCGCCTGCCGGGCCTATCCGGGGGTCCACAACGCCCGGCGCATCACCTTCGAGTACGTCATGCTGAAGGGCGTCAACGACAGCGTCGCCGACGCCCGGGAGCTGGCGCGGCTCTTGAAGGGCATCCCGGCCAAGATCAACCTGATCCCCTTCAACCCCTGGCCGGGGGCGCCCTACGCATGCTCGTCGCCCGAAGCGATCGAGACGTTCGCCGCGATCGTGAACAGGGCCGGCTACGCGGCGCCGGTGCGC
>JAAXIA010000105.1 GCA_012270595.1 Rhodanobacteraceae bacterium
CAATGGAGGAGACCACAAGCAGCTAATTAAGCAGCTAACATGCTGGTATAAAACGATAAAACGCTAACCCTTAGCTACTTCAGACCCTTATTCTTTTTCAGGACCGCAAGCCAATGCCTCGATTGAGCAAGTACAAGGCGAATACGGTTAGTGCCAGCGTAAAAAGTAGCATGACAGCGAGCGCGACACCTACATGCACGTCGCTAACCCCTAACATGCCAAAGCGCAGAGTGTTAACCAGGTACAGAATCGGATTTATCTGCGATAGCGCCCGCCATGGTTCCGCTAGCATGTTGATTGAATAAAACACACCGCCCAGGTAGGTCAGCGGGGTAATCACGAAGGTGGGGACCAGCGCAACGTCATCGAACTTCTTTGCGTAGATGCCATTGATGAGACCGGCCAGTCCAAAAATGCCCGAGCCGAGCAGCACCGCCAGCAAAGCCACCATAATGTGGGCTACGGGCAAATGGATAAAGCAAAGCGCCACCCCTAGCACCAATGCTCCGACTGCCAGACCGCGTACTATTGAAGCGGTGATGTAGCTAGCCAGAATGGTCCAGGGTGACATCGGTGCCACCAGCATTTCTTCTATCGAGCGCTGAAACTTGACGCCGAAGAATGAGCTGGAAGCGTTGATATAGCTGCCGTTGACTACACTCATCATGATCATGCCAGGGACGAGATAGCTCATGTAGCTGAAACCCTCCACGCTGCCGACACGGCTGCCGATCAGTTTGCCGAAGATGATGTAGTACAGCGTAGTGGTGATGATGGGCGGGATCAGCGTTTGCGTCCAAATGCGTGCAATACGCCTCACTTCGCGTCTGGTGAGGGTCTGGAAAGCGATGAGGTTATCGGCAAATTGACTCATGTCAGGGTCTGTGCTCCTTCGGGTTTATGATCGCCCACCAGGCGCACAAAAAGCTCTTCCAGCCGGTTAGTTTTGTTACGCATGGAGGCGACAGTAATACCTTGTGCAGTCAGTGCTGCGAATAGTGCGTTGAGGCTGTCTTTGCGGGCAATTTCTGCTTCCAGGGTGAGATCATCTACCCTGCGCAGGGTGATACCCGTCACGTGTGGTAGCGCGATGTCGTTTGCTGTACCGGGAATGTCGAGCACAAAGGTTTCCATCTCCAGTGTGGATAGCAACCCTTTCATCGTGGTGTTTTCCACAATCTTGCCGTGGTCGATGATAGCGATATGCTGACATAGCTGTTCGGCTTCTTCCAGGTAGTGCGTGGTTAGAATCACGGTGGTACCGGCGGCATTGATACCGCAGATGAAATGCCACATGGAGCGACGAATCTCAATGTCTACCCCCGCCGTTGGCTCATCCAGAATAAGTAAGCGTGGCTCATTCATCATCGCACGGGCGATCATCAAACGACGTTTCATCCCGCCGGAAAGCTCACGTGATGGCTGGAAGGCTTTGTCCCATAGACGCAGTTCTTTCAGATACTTTTCCGCGCGTTCGCTGGCAATATTGCGCCGGACACCATAAAAGCCGGCGGTGTTTACACAGATGTCAAAAGGCTTTTCAAACGGGCTAAAGTTGATTTCCTGGGGTACCAGGCCCATCATCTTCATGGCTTCACTGCGTTGTTGTTTTACTGATAAACCAAAGATATGTGCGTCGCCGCTGGTTGCGCTGACCAGTGAGGAAAGAATGCCAATCAGTGTGGATTTTCCGGCGCCGTTTGGACCGAGCAAGGCGAAAAATTCACCTGGCTGTACGGTCAGATGGATGCCCTTGAGCGCTTCGACGCCATTGTTATAGGTCTTGCGCAGCGCGTTGACGACCAATGCAGGTACTGGTTCAGAACATGGTAAAGGCATGGGCCGGCAACATTTAGAGCATGAGGATATGCTAGCATAGCAGGTTCATGCCTATGGGTCTGGGGTCTTACTGGACGCATGCCTACTTTCTAGAACTATCATGGCCGACCATTTTCAGTTACGTCTTGTCGATAGCTACACATTGGCCCCTACTATGCGCCATTTTGTTTTCGAGCGCGCGGATGGACAGGGTCTGGCATTTATGCCAGGTCAGTTTCTGCAGATCCACTTTCACTACGACGATGGCACGCCGACCAAGCGCAGCTACTCAATCGCTACTGTGGGAGATGGCAATTCGCCAATTAAGCGCATCGAGATTGCAGTGAGTTACGTGGAGGGCGGGGCAGCCACGAAGCTATTAGGCGATTTGCCGATCGATGGCTGCATTGAGGTGAGCGGACCTTATGGCCGTTTCTGTCTGCATGACGCGGACACGCATGCGCGTTACCTGCTTCTGGCTACGGGTACCGGCATTACCCCCTACCGGTCCATGTTGCCCAAACTGGCGCAATGGCTGGCCGCAGGCGAGCGTGAGGTGGTACTGCTCTACGGTGCGCGTAGTGAGGTTGAGTTACTCTACGGCGAGGAATTTGAAGTTTTTGCCCGCGCCCACCCAGGTTTTAGCTTTTATGCTTGCCTCAGTCGTCAGATGCGAGCGGAAAAGCGTCCGAACGACAGGCACGGGCACGTACAGGACGTGCTGGTTGAATTACAGCCGAGCGCCGAGCGTGATGTCGCCTATCTTTGCGGCAATCCGAATATGGTTGATGCCGCATTCAATGCACTTAAAAACTATGGGTTGCCGGTAGCGCAAATTCGCAGAGAAAAATACGTGTCCGCACGCTAAACAGGCCAAGGAAAGCCTCAAATGTAAGCGACTGACGTCGCGTTTTTCTGGGTAATGCGCAGATAAGAGCCTGATATGGTTGAGGTATCTGCGCCACCTACATGCTTTCCGGTATTCGGCAAAGCGGAGCTATTTATTCAAGGTTGTTGTCGTTTCCTGGTTTTTGGTCTCCGGCTCAAGAAAACTCCAGCGAATCTCGCCGAATCTGGTTTTGATTGCCTGATTGACGGTATGAATGGCGTGGGTCAGTGCATGGTCACTGGGCATCGGTATCATGCGCACTTTCACTGCCACCATTACATCGGGTCCAATCTGCAGGCTGATAAGGTCAAGCACTTCGGTGATTTCCGTGCGAGTTTTCAAGAAGTCTAGCAACTCGGCACGACGTTCAGGTTCTATGCTCTGGCCGACCAGGAGTGCTTTAATCTCAATAGCCACGATGATCGCTACCAGCACCAGCAGCACGCCGATCGAGAGGGTGCCGAGTGCGTCAAACAGGAGATTGCCGGTCAGCAGTGTGGCACTGATGGCCACGATGGCGATACCCAAGCCGGTCAGGGCGGCAAAGTCCTCGCCGAAGATCACCAGTAACTCACTGGAACGAGTCTCGTGGAACCACTGCCATAGCCCGCGGTTGCCACGGGCCTTGTTCACTTCTCGGAGGCAGCCGTACATGGAAAAACTCTCTGCCGCGATACTGAAAGTCAGTACACCCAGTGCCAGCCATAGCCATTTCAATGGTTCGGGGTGGAGGAGCTTATGGATGCCGCTGTAGATGGAAAAAAGGCCACCCAAGCTAAACAGTAACAAGGAAACGAGGAATGACCAGAAATAAGTAACTCTTCCCCAACCCAGCGGGTAGTCTTCCGAAGCCGGTCGCCTGGACTGGCGCATACCCACTAGCAGTAGGCCCTGATTGCCACAATCGGCCAAGGAATGGATGGCCTCGCTCAACATGGTGCCCGAGCCAGTGAGGAACGCGGCAAGCAGCTTGGACGCGAAAATCGCGACATTGGAAGCAAGGGCGAACAAAATTGCTTTCAGTGAATTGGCGTGACCAGCCATAGCAATACGGTGAGTCTGGCCGCTTAGTTGGGAAGGTCTTTGACCGGGCAGGAGCGTGTGCGGGTCTTCCACCAGTAACCCAGCCCCAGGAGGATAAACCACAGCGGGCTCACCAGTAGTGCCTTGAGTGTGTTGGGCTGGAAGGTGAGTAGTACCATCACGAAGGCAAAAAATACCAGACAGAGCGCGCACATGATAATCCCACCAGGCATTTTGAAACTTGACCTGGCATGCAAGTGTGGTCGCTTGCGTCGGTAAGTGATGTAGGAAAGTAAAATAAGCGACCATACGAATATGAACAGTATGGCGGCCAAACTCGTCACGAGTACAAAGGCGGTCATCAGGTTCGGTACCTCGTGTACGAGCAGGGTACCGGCCAGCAGGATGAGACAGGAAAACAGCAGGCTTCGCGATGGCACCGCTGCGCGTGACAGTTGCCTGAAGTGGCTGGGAGCATGGTTGTTTTGCGCCAGACCATAGAGCATACGACTGGTAGAGAAGATGCCACTATTGGCTGAAGACATGGCCGAAGTCAGCACGACAAAGTTGATCAAACTGGCGGCAGCCGGTACCCCAGCGAGCATGAACAGTTGCACGAAGGGGCTGCTATCGGGCTTTACCAGGTGCCACGGCGACACGGTCATAATCACCGTCAGCGATAGCAGGTAAAAAAAAATGATGCGTGCCGGTACCGCGTTGATCGCTTTGGGCAGGTTGTGTTTCGGGTTGGTCGTTTCAGCGGCAGCGATACCCACCAGCTCAATACCCACGAAACTAAATACGGCAATCTGGAAGCTGGCAAAGAAGCCACTCCAGCCGTTTGGGAAAAAACCACCGTCATTCCACAGGTTAGCCAGCGAAGCCTTCTGTCCAGAAGGTGAGGTAAAGACCAGGGACACCATGCTAAAGCCGATGACAATCAGGGCTACAATAGCCACAATTTTTATCAGCGCGAACCAGAACTCCATCTCACCGAACAAGCGCGCTGCCAGGAGATTCATGGCCAGTAAACTCAGCAGGCTTACCAGCATCGGTATCCATGGTGCCAGGTCTGGCAGCCAGAATTGTGTGTAGGCGGAGACAGCGATAATTTCAGCGATGACGGTGATGGTCCAGCAGAGCCAGTAAGTCCAGCCGCAGAAGAAACCGGCCCATGGTCCGATCAGGTCGCTGGCGAAGTCGACGAAGGACTTGTACTCCAGGTTGGACATCAACAGTTCGCCCATTGCACGCATCACGAAGAAAAGCACGGTGCCGATGATGGCGTAGGCCAGTAAAATGGATGGCCCTGTCAGGCTGATGGACTTGCCCGACCCCATGAACAGACCGGTGCCGATATTGCCACCGATGGCAATCAGTTGCAGGTGTCGATTGGAAAGGCTGCGTTGAAGGTGATTTGCCTGCTCTGGAGAAGTGTGCACGGTTACTCCCGTAGTGTGAGGATTTTCCCCACATTATCAAACGTCACGTTGGTATGTAGCTACAGTTGTGGTGGAAGTTACGTCTGTGTCACTTGATTCCACGGATTCTATTTCTAAAATGCTGCGCCAAGGTGCTTACATGACAAGCGAAGTGACAGAAAGGCGGACGGAATTTTTAGAGGTAACCTCAAAAAAAAAGGAGGCGGGTTGTTATCCCCAGGTTCTTGCCTGGTAAGGAGGGGCGATGTTTTATTCAGGCGGACATTGAGCTTTAAATCCTGTTGTAGTTCATGTTGCCTAACCACCCCATTTCATAGCACATGAATGTGTCGTTGTGTAAGCGGGTTTCGCGGCGGGTGCCGAGCTTCTTTTCTGCCCATGAGGTAGACATGAAAGTAATAGACAGAAAAGTAGAAGTCGTCATAGTCCGTGCGGCATACCACTGTGCTTTCTGTCTGGTGACAGATGTGTCTAATCAGTGTCTAATAGTCTAGTCTCTATTTGAGGGATTAACCTTCAGAGGCGATCCGTTGCTTTGGAGCTTGTCAGTATGAACCATGCCTACCGGCAAGAGATTGACCTTTTGCTCGAAGCTGCCTGGGTGGTTCCAGTGCAGCCGCACGGTGTGGTTTTGGAAAACCATGCTGTTGCAGTTGATGCAGGGCGCATTGTGGCATTGTTGCCGCAAGCGGTAGCTCATGCCAATTACACTGCGCGTGAAACTGTGAGCTTGCGTGCGCATGTCCTGATTCCCGGTTTGATCAACAGTCATACGCATAATCCGATGACCTTGTTGCGTGGTCTGGCTGACGATCTGCCCCTGATGACCTGGTTGCAACAGCACATCTGGCCGGTCGAGGCGGAAGTGATGGGGGCTGAGTTTGTGCGTGACGGGGTGGAGTTGGCGGTAGCCGAGATGTTGCGTAGTGGCACTACCTGCGCCAATGAGCACTATTTTTTCCCGGATGTGATTGGGGCCACCTATCATAAAATGGGTTTTCGTGCCATGGTTGGCTTGCCGGTGATTGCGTTTCCTACCGCTTGGGCCGCGTCGCAGGACGAATACTTTGAGCGTGCTCTCGAAGTACATGGGCAGTTTTGCGCTAATGCCCTGGTGAGTACGGCTTTTGCACCACACGCACCCTACACCGTATCAGACGAAAGTTTTGAGCGCATTCGGGTGCTGGCCGATCAGCTTGACGTACCGGTGCATATCCACCTGCATGAAACGGCGCACGAGGTTGAGGAATCCGAAAAGAAGCATGGGTTGCGTCCATTCCAGCGAATGCAGAAGCTAGGTTTAGTCAATGATCGCCTGATCGCTGTCCATATGACCACGCTTAGCGAAGGTGAAATGGCTGCCTGTAGTGAGGCGGGGGTCTCCGTAGTTCACTGTCCGGAATCCAATCTCAAGTTAGCCTCTGGTTTTAGCCCGGTTGAAGATCTGTGTCGCCACGGGGTGAACCTTGCTCTGGGTACGGATGGCTGTGCCTCCAACAATGATCTGGATATGTTTGGTGAAATGCGCACAGCGGCATTGCTGGCCAAAGCTGTGGCTCGTGATGCCAGCGCATTTTCTGCTCCCTTTGCATTGCGTGCGGCTACATTAAATGGGGCCAGAGCCTTGGGGCTTGATGCCCAGATCGGCTCGATTGAAGTGGGTAAACAGGCTGATATTGTTGCGGTAAGGCTGGATGATCTGGAGACACAACCCCTGTTTCATGTCATCTCACAACTGGTCTACGCCACGACGCGTCATCAGGTCAGTGATGTATGGATTGCCGGGCAGCGTAAGCTGGCCGAACGGAGTTTGGTGGATCTGGATGTGGAAGGCATGCTTGCCCGGACAGGTGCCTGGCGTGCGCGTATCGCGGCAATCTGAGCATGTGCTGGTTCTCTTCCTGCTTTAGCGCTATTCCTGTGCTGCGTGTGCTCTCGTCCATCTCATCAACGGGTTGTTTTGGATGAACCAAATATGAATAACAGTAACGTGAGTCGTGACGAGATTGCCCGCTTCGATGAAATGGCTGCGCGTTGGTGGGATCCGGATGGTGAGTCACGTCCCTTGCATGATCTTAATCCGATACGCCTCGCGTATGTGTTGGCGCGAGTGGATGTGCGCACTGCGAAGGTAGCCGATGTTGGTTGTGGCGGTGGACT
>JAAXIA010000179.1 GCA_012270595.1 Rhodanobacteraceae bacterium
TGGTTAGAACGTGTGTATTTAGTCAGCGTATAAATATCGACACTGGCGTCGTGATCACCCACTTCTTCTTCGTTGACACGCACCACGATGCGGGCAGCGTCCGCCTGATCAATAACGCCGCCACGCCCGGCTGAAATGATGACGCCCGAATCACGTGCTACCGCACGCTCGATGCCCGTACCCACCAAAGGAGCCTGTGAGCGCAACGTTGGTACTGCCTGACGTTGCATATTAGCCCCCATGAGTGCACGGTTGGCGTCATCGTGCTCCAGAAACGGCACTAGTGCCGCTGCTACCGACACGGTCTGCATAGGTGATACGTCCATATAGTCGACGTCAGCAACTGGTCGCAGTTCGGACTCACCGCAAAAACGGCAGGATACAAATTCCTCAACAAATGCCCCGTGCTTGTCCAGTGGTGAGTTGGCCTGTGCGATCACGTGATCGCCTTCTTCAATGGCCGACAGATAGTCCACCTTATCGGTTACCTTGCCATGCACCACCTTGCGGTAGGGCGTTTCCAGAAAGCCGTAATGATTGGTACGCGCATAGACCGCCAGCGAGTTAATCAAACCGATGTTTGGACCTTCCGGTGTTTCGATGGTGCAGACTCGGCCATAGTGTGTCGGATGGACGTCACGCACCTCAAAACCAGCACGCTCGCGTGTCAAACCGCCAGGTCCAAGCGCTGAAACGCGGCGCTTGTGTGTCACCTCGGATAAGGGATTGTTCTGGTCCATGAACTGGGATAGTTGTGAAGAACCAAAAAACTCCTTCACCGCGGCTGCCACTGGCTTGGCATTAATAAGATCTTGTGGCGTCAACCCGTCGGCCTCAGCCAGGGACAATCGCTCACGCACAGCACGCTCGACCCGCACCAGACCGATGCGGAAAGTATTTTCGGCCATCTCACCAACACTGCGTACACGACGGTTACCCAGGTGGTCAATATCATCCACAGAGCCGTGACCATTTTTGATGCCAATCAGGAGTTTGAGTACGTCAAGAATGTCAGAGGTTTCACCAAGCCCTTCCACCAGAGCCTGCGCCATTTCATCCTTGCGTGCGGAAAAGTACTTATGGTCATACAACACACCAGGACCGGTACTGTCTTTACGACCCACGCGACGGTTGAACTTCATCCGACCCACTGCCGAAATATCGTAA
This sequence comes from Rhodanobacteraceae bacterium, assembly GCA_012270595.1. GTDB lineage: Bacteria > Pseudomonadota > Gammaproteobacteria > Xanthomonadales > Rhodanobacteraceae > Rhodanobacter_A. Next base: position 1,168 of record JAAXIA010000179.1, read on the forward strand.
CGCTCAAAGGTAAAAAACAAGTTGTAGAACAGGTTTTGCGCTGCATCTTTCGTCGGCGGCTCACCCGGGCGCATCATGCGGTAGATCTCCACCAATGCTTCCAGCGATGTCCTGGTACTGTCCAGGCGCAAGGTATGCGATATATAGGCCCCACGATCAAGATCATTCACGTAGAGTGTGGGCAATCTATCTATGCCAGCACGACGGAAGGCCTCAATCTGCTCAATGCTAATCTCCTCATTGGCTGATGCCAGTAATTCACCCGTAGACGGATCAATCATGTCAACGGCCAGAATACGGCCCACCAAATAATCATCCGGCACCTCAAGTGCCTGAATGTTCTGCTCTGCCATCTGGCGTACATGGCGCGCAGTAATACGCTTACCAGCCGCAACCAGCACCTTGTCGCCGACGGTCAAATCGAAGCTGAGCGTTTCGCCACGCAGGCGATCAACTACCAGTTCCAGGGTGGTCACACCCTGTTTGTCCAAGTGAAAAATATTGTGCTCGAAGAAAATATCCAGCATCTCTTCATTGCTGTAACCCAGGGCACGCAGCAGCACCGTCACCGGCAACTTGCGGCGGCGGTCAATACGGGTGAACAACGCATCCTTGGAATCGAACTCAAAGTCCAGCCAGGAGCCGCGGTAAGGGATCACGCGAGCGGAGAACAACAGCTTGCCCGAGCTATGCGTCTTGCCATGATCATGATCAAAGAATACGCCAGGACTACGATGCAATTGTGAGACAACGACACGTTCGGTGCCATTGATAATGAAGGAACCCGTATCGGTCATCAACGGGATTTCTCCCATATAGACCTCCTGCTCTTTCACATACTTGACCGCTTTGCGCGACGCTGGGCTATCCTTGTCATAGATCACCAGTCGCACGGTGACACGCAACGGCGCACCGTAACTCATGCTGCGGTTGCGGCATTCACGCTCATCAAAAGCAGGCTCACCAAGATGATAATCGACATACTCAAGTGCAGCATTACCCGAATAGCTGGAAATGGGGAACACCGACGCCAATGCCGCATGCAACCCTCTGTCGGCCCGTTTTTTAGACGGGACGGTCTCCTGCAGAAACTCCTGGTAAGAGTCGGTCTGAATGGTCAACAAATTAGGCACGCCCAATACGGGAGGACGCTTGCCGAAATCCTTGCGGATACGCTTCTTCTCAGTAAACGAATAGGTCATGGCGGATACCACCTTGGTTCGCAGTGACGCCGGTGATACATGCACCGGACAAATGGGAAAAGCAAAAGTGCGAGACAGGCTGGATCAGGAACTCAGACCACGAACGGACCGACAAGCACAACACAGGTCGGACACTAACGCTCAAGGACTGGTGCCCCTGACACTTCTTTCCTTCGAAAACAACGACAGCCCAGAGGCTTACGCCCCCAGGCATACCTAATGATGAATGAAACGAACAGCGCGCAATGACGCCAAATTACTTCAGCTCAACTGAAGCACCCGCCGTTTCCA
>JAAXIA010000137.1 GCA_012270595.1 Rhodanobacteraceae bacterium
GTGACGGTATACGGCACAGCGCAGGCCATCAGTCATTCGCCACTGTCATATCTGCATGCGGCGGGTAAAACCGGTACCAGCAATGATATGCGCGACAGCTGGTTTGCCGGGTTCACCGCTAACCGTCTGGCGGTGTTCTGGATGGGGCGTGACGACAACAAGCCGACCACGCTGTTTGGCTCAAGCGGTGCGATGCGCATTTGGCGCAACCTGTTCGCCAACTTGCCAACACAAGCCCTGTCAGCCGAGCCTGGGGCAAGCTTGCAGATGGCCTGGATCAATGCTGCCGACGGCAAGCCGATTGATCCGCGCTGTGATGGAGCCAGGCGTGTACCCGTGGTCGCCGGTTCGCTTCCAAATGATGTTGAAGGTTGTTTCTGGCAACGTGTTGGTCATTTGTTTGGCCGCGGTTCGAAGCGTATCCATTCTGCAGGTTCACATGCTGCGGGAGCACAGCCTTGAACATGGTTTGCCACATTTCTGGCAGATACCCACAAGCCATTGCTGTTGCGTTACGCATGTTCACATGAGCGCACAGGTTGTCGACGCTATGTGTGATGCCGCGATACTGCTCGGTCGTGACGGACCGTTTGCGCAGGGTATGGCGGGTTTTGCGCCTCGTGCAGAGCAGCAAACCATGGCCAGGGCAGTACAGGAAGCTATCCAAAATACGCGGACGCTGGTTGCCGAAGCTGGAACGGGAACCGGAAAAACCTATGCCTACCTGGTGCCGGCGCTTCTTTCCGGGAAGCGCATCATCATTTCTACGGGCACCAAGGCGCTACAGGATCAGCTTTATTTTCGTGACCTGCCGCGTGTGGCTTCCCTGCTTGCATTGCGGCCCAAGAGTGCGCTTTTGAAGGGACGCGCTAATTACCTTTGCCATTACCGATTGGATCAGACCGTGCATGAAGGTGCCCGCCTGGATGACGCAATGAGCGAGCAACTCGCCGCGATTCGGGCGTGGTCGGCGCATACCTTGCATGGTGATCGTATGGAACTGGGTGAAGTTCCGGAAGAGTCACCATTGTGGCAGCGCGTGACCTCCACCTCAGATAATTGCCTGGGTACGAACTGCCCATTCGTTAATGATTGCCATGTGAACAAGGCGCGTCGCAAGGCCATGAATGCGGATCTGGTGGTGGTCAATCACCACTTGCTGTTTGCCGATTTGGCCCTGAAGCAGGATGGTTTTGGCGACATACTTCCCGGGGCTCAGGCATTTATTCTTGATGAAGCACACCAGGTACCGGAGCTAGCAGGACAATTTTTTTCGCAGAGTGTGACAGCCCGCCAGCTAAGCGACCTGATGCACGATAGCCTGCGCGCATGCCATGGTGTGACCGGTGCCATCGCCTTGTTGCAAAAACCAGTGGATATACTGGAGCAGGCACTTCGTACCTGGCGTGTGGCGCTGGAATCTTTGCCGATGCGCGGCTCTTTAGAGCAATGCAAGGCAGATACCCAGGCGCGACAGGGTATGGAGCGCCTACGTGAGCAGCTGAAAAACTTGTCTACGGTGCTGGCTACGCAGGCTGGGCGTTCATCTGGTTTGGCCAGGATGCATGAGCGTGCTCAAGGGATTGAACAGCGCCTGGCACATATCGTTGAAACGACTGACAAGCAGGATGTACGTTGGTATGAGCGTACCAGGTGGGGTTTTGGACTGCACGCCACCCCGCTGGAGCTGGCGACACCACTGCGTACCTGGCGGGAGCGACTGCCTGCGGCGTGGATTCATGTTTCTGCCACCTTGTCGGTGGCGCAAAGCTTCAAGCATTTTAACCGCCAGATGGGGCTGGATGACCCACAGACCCTGCGGCTGGATAGCCCATTTAACTACGCCATGCAGAGCCTGTGTTATCTCCCGACCGGTTTGCCCGACCCGAATGCACCTGATTATACCGATCGCGTGCTTGATACTGTACTTGGTGTGCTTGAGGTTTCGTGTGGACGGGCCTTTTTGCTGTTTACTTCACATCGCGCGTTGCAATACGCTGCCAACCGCCTTTCAGAATGCACTGCCTGGTCGCTATTTGTTCAGGGAAGCGCACCGCGCCATCAGTTACTGGAAGCCTTCCGCCAGAGTGCGCATGGGGTATTGCTCGGTGCCGCCAGCTTTTGGGAGGGTGTGGACGTCGTCGGCGAAGCGTTATCGGTGGTGGTCATTGACAGGCTGCCTTTTGCCACACTGGATGATCCAGTGTTACAGGCCCGACTGGAGGCATTAAAAAGTCATGGCATCAACCCATTCATGGGCTGGCAATTACCTGGTGCCGTGATTGCCTTAAAGCAGGGTGTCGGTCGCCTCATACGTGATATACATGATCGCGGTGTACTGGTGTTATGCGATCCGAGGCTATCTTCGAGAAGCTACGGTCGCCTGTTTCTGGCCAGTCTACCGCCCATGCCGCGTACACGAGAGCTGGCAAACGTAGTAGAGTTTTTTACCTGAGGACACCGAAAAGACTGATCTAAAAAAAAGAGACGCGAAGGACCGTCTGGCGCACATGGAGCTTGTGCTGTATGGTGCCAAGTATTACCCTTTGCGACTGCAAGCGCTTATGCCTGAATTAATTGATCAAACCCAAACCAGTGCTGAGTCTTTTTTACCGGATCGACCTGTCGCGCCGAATCTTGGCAATGTGCCAAAGCAGGTGAAAACCGACCAGTCGGCAGTGGACCCGACCCGCTATGGGGACTGGGAAAAGAATGGGCGCTGTATCGACTTTTAGATGTGTACGTGGTGTGGGTCTTCGTGTTCATGCCTGTTGGGCGTGACAATGAGGTGAGGTAGTGCGGGTGCTTGAAGCGATTCCACTTTAAGGATAGCCATCATGGCAGATACACAGCGGCCACTTTCCCCCCATCTTCAGATTTATAAATGGCAAGTGCAGATGGTGACATCTATTTTGCACCGCGCCACCGGTATTGCCCTGGCGGCTGGCCTGTTTCTGGTGGTGTGGGGATTGCTCGCCCTGGCGGCAGGGCCAGCTGCGTTTGCTTACTTTAAGAACTTTGTCGGCAGTGCGCCGGGGATCATTTTGCTTCTCGGTTGGAGTTGGTCCTTGTTTTATCATCTGTGCCAGGGTATCCGTCACCTGGTGCAGGATGCTGGTGTGGGTTATGAGATCCCCCAATTTGTGTGTTCGAGCTGGCTGGCAGTGCTGACTAGCCTGGTTTTGGTGGCCCTTGTTTGGGCCTATGCGTTGTTTGTTGGAGGTGTCGCATGAGTGCGCAGGATTTTCGACACCCCCTAAAGCGTGCACGTGGTCTGGGTTCGGCACAATCAGGCTTGGGGTATTGGTGGAGCCAGCGCGTCACCGCTGCGGTGCTGGTGGTGCTTGGTTTATGGTTTGTGGCGATGGTGTTGTCCTTGTTGCACATTGACTTTGCGACGGCAAGGGCAATGGTGGCCAAACCATGGAATGCGCTGTTTTTAATTCTGTTCGTGGTGACGGCATTCTGGCATGTCACGCTTGGTTTGCACGTGGTGATTGAGGACTACGTGCATACACGCTGGAGAGAAGTGGTGCTGCGTATGGTGGTGACGTTTCTTGCCGTGCTGGGGGCACTTGCGGGTGTGTTGGCTGTGTTGCGCATCGTATTGAGAGCGTGAGACGATGGAAAGTTACAAGATTGAGCAGCACAAGTTCGATGTGATCGTGGTGGGTGCCGGCGGTGCTGGTTTGCGGGCTACTTTCGGTCTCGCCGAGAAGGGCCTCAAGGTAGCCTGTGTGACCAAGGTGTTTCCTACCCGATCACACACGGTTGCCGCGCAAGGTGGTATTGCCGCAGCGCTTGGCAATATGGGCGAAGATGACTGGCGCTTTCATTTTTACGATACTGTCAAGGGGGGCGACTGGCTGGGTGATCAGGACGCCATTGAGTACATGTGTCGTGAGGCGATACCTTCGATCTACGAGCTGGATCATTACGGCGTTCCATTTTCACGTACCGGGGAAGGTCGCATCTACCAACGTCCCTTTGGTGGTATGACTACGCATTACGGCAAAGGTACTGCACAACGTACCTGTGCAGCCGCTGACCGGACTGGACACGCCATGCTACATACGCTTTACCAGCAGGCGTTGGCTCATGATGCGAGTTTCTTTGTTGAGTACTTCGCTATCGACCTGATTTTCGATGACGAGGGTAGCTGTCGCGGTGTATTGGCGCTCGATATGAGCGAGGGAGGCTTGCACCTTTTTCGTGCCCAGGCCGTGGTGCTGGCTACGGGCGGTTATGGTCGCGCCTATTTCAGCGCTACCTCGGCGCATACCTGTACCGGCGATGGTGGCGGCATGGTGTTACGTGCTGGTCTGGCGTTGCAGGATCTTGAGTTTGTGCAGTTCCATCCCACTGGTATTTATGGCGCCGGCTGCCTGATTACCGAAGGCGTTCGTGGCGAAGGCGGTTACCTGACCAATGCCGATGGTGAGCGTTTTATGGAGCGCTACGCGCCAAGTGCCAAGGATCTGGCCTCACGCGACGTGGTCAGTCGCGCGATCACTATTGAGATCCGCGAGGGTCGTGGCGTGGGCGAGCACAAGGATCATGCTTTTCTGAACCTGATGCACCTGGGACCGGAGGTGATCCACGAGCGCCTGCCAGGTATTGCCGAATCGGCGCGCATTTTTGCTGGGGTGGATGTGACCAGGGAGCCGATTCCGATTCTGCCCACCGTTCATTACAATATGGGTGGCATTCCAACCAACTACCATGGCGAGGTGGTGCAGAAGAAGGGAAACGATGTCGATGCGGTAGTTCCTGGCCTTTTCGCTATTGGTGAGGCTGCTTGCGTTTCGGTGCATGGTGGTAACCGTCTGGGTTCTAACTCGTTGCTTGACCTGGTTGTGTTCGGTCGCGCGGTGGCAAATCGTTGTGCGGAACTTATCAAGCCGGGGATGACGCAAAGAGATCTGCCGAGTCACGCACTGGATAAGGCACTGGAGCGTTTCGACGGCTTACGGCATGCCGATGGTGAGCTGCCTACGGCGAAAATTCGTCTTGATATGCAGCGCATCATGCAGAGTGATGCTGCGGTATTTCGTACTGGTGGGACCCTTAAAGAGGGTTGCGCCCGTATTGACGCGGCACATGCTTCGTTTAAGGACGTTCATGTCAGTGATCGTTCGCTGGTGTGGAACTCTGATTTGATTGAAACACTAGAGCTGGCCAATTTGCTTGACCAGGCAGTGGGAACCATGTATTCAGCCGAGCAGCGTACGGAAAGCCGTGGCGCGCATGCCCGCGAGGATTTTCCTGAGCGGGATGATGCGTTGTGGATGCAGCACACCTTGGTAAAGGTGGATGAGCAGGGCACGCCCAGTTTTGATTATCGTCCGGTGCACATGTTTACCCTGACCGATGAGGTTGAGGTAGTGCCACCGAAGAAGCGTGTTTACTGATACCTGGACCGGAGACCCGTTGTGGCAGAGTTTTCGTTACCTAAAAATTCCAGAGTTCGTCAGGGCAGGCATTTTCCTGCTCTGGATGCAAAAAAACCGCGTACCTTCCGCGTTTATCGCTGGAATCCAGACGACGCCCAGAGCAACCCGCGTATCGATAGCTACGAGGTTGATCTGACTGGCTGTGGTCCGATGGTGCTGGATGCCTTGCTGAAGATCAAAAACGAGATCGACCCCACACTCACTTTGCGTCGTTCCTGCCGCGAAGGTATCTGTGGTTCCTGTGCCATGAATATCGATGGTACCAACACCCTGGCTTGCATCTGCGCGATTGACAAGATAGCCACGGGTGATGTGAAGATATATCCTCTGCCACATATGCCGGTGGTGAAAGATCTGGTGCCGGATCTGACGCATTTTTATGCGCAATTTGCTTCGATTAAACCCTGGCTGCGTACACAAAGTACCGCGCCGGACACCGAGAGGCTGCAATCGCCCGAAGATCGCAAGAAACTCGATGGTCTTTACGAATGCATTTTGTGTGCCTGTTGCTCGACGAGTTGTCCAAGCTATTGGTGGAATGGTGACAGATATTTGGGCCCGGCTATTTTGCTCCAGGCTTATCGTTGGATTGTCGATAGCCGGGATGAAGATACGGGTGCGCGTCTGGATGACCTGGAAGATCCGTTCAAGCTGTACCGTTGTCATACTATTATGAACTGCGCGCGTACCTGTCCCAAAGGGCTTAATCCGGCTCGGGCCATTGCAGAAATCAAAAAACTGATGATGGCAAGGCGTTTTTGAGGGGTGTGCCAGACGTCACCTAAGTTTTATGCAAGAAGCCTGTATTAAACGCCTGCGCTGGCGCATTCGCCGTGGTAGCCATGAACTTGATGCCTTGCTTGGTTTCTGGCTTGATGAGATCTTTGCGCAGACCAATGACGCACAGCGTCAGGCATTTGACCAGTTGCTTGACGTGTCTGATCCCACGCTGTGGGAGTGGTGCACAGGACAGTCCAGGCCTCCACGTGCCGACTGGCAAGCTATTATTGATGACATCCATACCCGCTATCGGTTTTAATTACCGCCATTCCCGCGGCCTGGAATGGGTGCTTGCCAGCATACTGAATCTGGCGCTTCTGGCGATTGTTTTGTGCGGCTTGCCTTGGTACTTTAAGTCAGGTTTGGGCCTGCTGGCGCTTTGCTGTTACATACAGCGCGGTGATGCGTATCGGACTGGATGCGCAATTACCTGGCTTGGCGATGGCAGTTGGCGGGTACAGCATGGCGATGCTAGCGACAGGATGGCGAGCTTGCAATCATTTCGTGATCTCGGCGCGTGCATATGTTTGCGTCTACGGGAAAATAACGGCTCAATCACCAACTTGCTTCTCACATACGACAATAGTGATGCGGATACCCGGCGTCGTTTGCGTATGCGGCTTGCTGTACGTTTATTGACCAAACCCGTGGTTTGAGGGTGCGATCCTGCGGCGCGTTACGGTTTGTGTCCCTTGCCAGACAAGCCGGTATCAGGCCAGCCAGGCTGATAGCGGATATTTCTCATAAGTGAGCCATTGTATGTTCCGACCGCTTGAACTTTTTATCGGCCTGCGCTACACCCGTGCAAAGCGACGCAATCAGTTTATTTCATTTATTTCCGGCGTGTCGATTGTGTGTATTACGATCAGCGTGATGGCGCTGATTACCGTGATGTCGGTGATGAATGGCTTCGATTTCCAGTTGCGATCACGCATTTTGAACGCGATTTCTGATGTCACGGTTTCTAGTGCTGTGCCCGGCGGCTTGCGTCACCGTGAACATGTGCTTGAGCTTATTCATGCCAATACCCATGTCAGGGCGGCTGCGCCTTATGTGAATGTAGAGGTGTTTCTACAGGGGCGTGGATCGTCCGGGGCCATACTGCGTGGTATCGACACGGCACTGGAGCCGAAGGTATCGAGTTTCAACCAGCACATGCTTGATGGAAGCTTTGAATCACTGCGGCCAGGTCGCTGGAACATCCTGTTAGGAAACGAATTGGCGATGATGCTTGGTGTGACCGTGGGTGACAGGGTTATTGCTGTCGTGCCGCAGCTGCGTGCTACACCATTGGGTGCGCTACCCTTGATGCGAAGCTTCCATGTCAGTGGTATCTACTCGCTAGGCATGCATGATTACGACGCCAACCTTGCACTGATCGACCTGCATGATGCGGAAAAGTTGCGCACGCTTGCAGGACCGACCGGCATCCGCCTTAAACTGGATAATCTTTGGCATGCGAACATGGTGGCCGGGCAGCTTTCCAGAGAGCTTGGGCGGGCCTATGTGATGCGTACATGGACCCAGGACAATGCTAATTTCTTTTCTGCCATCTCCATGGAAAAACAGGTGATGGGCGTCATTCTGTCGCTGATTGTGCTGGTTGCCGTGATTAACCTGGTTTCCATGCTCATGATGATGGTGACCGACAAGCAGGCAGACATCGCCATTTTGCGCACACTCGGCGTTACCCCGCGCAGCATCATGGGTACGTTTATGGTGCAGGGTGTATTGGTGAGTCTGGTGGGTATTGGTTTGGGCGTTCTACTAGGTTCCTTGCTTTCATGGAAGCTTCCCGTCATGGTGGACTCGATTCAGAACATGTTTCATGTGCAGTTTCTATCACCCGATGTGTATTACATTAGCCAGGTGCCGAGTCGCCTCGAAGCTTATGATGTGGCTTGGGTAACTCTGGTAACGTTCGTATTCTCGCTTCTGGCGACCCTTTATCCAGCCTGGCGTGCCTCGCGGACTGCCCCGGCGCAGGCGCTACGTTATGAATAAGTCCAAATCCGGGCATGACAATATGGTGTTGCGCGTACAACACGTCGCCAAAACTTATAATGAACACGGACTGCAAACCCCAGTGCTGCTCGATGTGAGCCTTGAGCTTGAGCGTGGGGAAGCGCTCGCTATTGTGGGTGCCTCTGGATCTGGAAAGAGTACTTTGCTGCATATTCTTGGCGGACTCGACACCCTGACTTGTGGTGAGGTAGAGATCGAGGGACAGCGACTGTCTTCCCTGTCTGATGCCGAACGTGGGCGGGTGCGCAATCGCTCCATGGGCTTTATCTACCAGTTTCACCATTTGTTACCGGAGTTCACGGCGCTGGAAAATGTGTGTATGCCATTACTGATTCGCGGTAGCTCAATCGCCGAAGCGAGGCAACAGGCCAGCTCCCTGCTTGCACGGGTAGGGCTGGATCAGCGCATGCATCACAAACCTGCGGAACTTTCTGGTGGCGAGCGTCAACGCTGTGCGGTAGCCCGTGCCCTGGTGACCCGCCCTGCCTGTGTGCTTGGAGATGAACCTACGGGAAATCTGGATGAGGCCAATGCTGCGCAAGTGTATGCCTTGATGCTGGAACTTAATCGCGAAATCGGTACCGGCTTGATTCTGGTGACCCACGACCTGCACCTTGCCGCGCGGATGGACCGGATAGTGGAACTCCATGGTGGTATGCTGCGCGCGCCGGTTTTGGCGTGATTGCGCGTGAATCTGACTGACCTTTCAATGCGTTGCGGCAAGGTGATAAGGCACAAAACATAAGGGTGAACTCTTGGAGTATCATACAGATACCTCTACCTCTCGGGCCGAGAGCCTGCCATGTCTCGCAGTAAAAGCAGTTCCCGTTGGCTGCGGGAGCATTTTGGTGATGTCTATGTGAAAAAGGCGCAGACCCAGGGGCTGCGTTCGCGTGCTGTTTTCAAGCTGGAGGAGCTGATCGAGCGCAAGCGGCTTGTGAGGCCAGGTATGCGTGTGGTGGACCTGGGGGCCGCTCCTGGTGGCTGGTCGCAACTGGTACGCCAGCGCATGGGTGGGAATGGTGTTGTGTTAGCCTTGGACATCCTGCCGATGCAGAGTATCGCTGGCGTGGAGATTTTGCAGGGTGATTTTCGTGAAGAGAGCGTACTACGCGAACTCGAAATGCGTCTGCAAGGACAAAAACTGGACCTTGTGCTATCGGATATGGCCCCCAATATGAGTGGGGTAGCCTTGGCTGATCAGATGCGGGCTATGAATCTGGCTGAGCTGGCGCTTGATTTTTCCAGGTGCTGGTTGAAACCGGGGGGCACCCTGTTAACCAAGCTTTTCCAGGGTGTCGGATTTGACGACTATCTGCGCAATGTACGTACCGAGTTTGAGTGCGTGACCATGCGCAAACCCAAGGCTTCGCGCGCCCGTTCGCGCGAGGTCTATGCGCTGGCCACGGGACTTCGGTCCACGGGTACATAAAACTGCCGGGAATTTGCATGAACGAAACAGTCAAAACCTTGTTGATCTGGGTGGTTGTTGCCATCGTGCTGGTTACTTTATTTCATAGCTTCGAACCGAATGGCATTGGTTCGTCCAATCTGCCCTACAGCGGTTTTGTGCAGAATGTGAAGCAGGGTAATGTGGCTAGTGCCACGATCAGCGCTGATAATCCGGCCACGATCACGGGTCGGTTTAAAGACGGTGGCGGTTACCACACGGTTGTGCCGGTACTGGGTTTTTCCACCAACGCGGTGGTCAAGACCATGCAGTCCAAAGGCGTTACCGTGAAGCAGGAGTCGGCAAACAGCTTTTCACTGCTAAGCCTGCTGGCAAGCTGGATGCCGGTACTACTGATTGTCGGTGTATTTATCTGGTTTATGCGACAGATGCAACAGGGTGGCGGTGGTCGCGGCGCGATGAGTTTTGGTCGCTCGCGTGCCAAATTGCAGGGTGAAGATCAGATCAAGGTCAATTTTGGCGACGTGGCGGGTTGTGACGAGGCAAAAGAAGAAGTTGGGGAACTTGTCGAATTCTTGCGTGATCCAGGGA
>JAAXIA010000107.1 GCA_012270595.1 Rhodanobacteraceae bacterium
GTGCCGTATACCGTCACCTGCTGCATGGCCCAGGTGACCAGGCGCACCGCGTTTTGGTATTCTGCCTGTTTGCTGAGCACTTCGTAGCGTTTGATAGTGTGACCACTGCGATTAAGCACACCACGTAGCGCCAGCAATGGCAGAGCATGGCCATCAGAGGCCAGGTATTCATACATCCGCGCAACCTGGATGGGGGCCAGATCAATGGCACCTATGAGCATCGCCGGACCGGCAGTGACGTTATCAAGCCCAAAAGAGCGCAAGAATGCACGGATGCGTGCCAACCCCACAGCCATGCCAAGCCGGATACTGGCCAGATTGCGCGAATAAGCCAGCGCATCAACCATTGGCATGATGCCACGGTTTTTATTGTCATCGTTGTGCGGCTTCCAGATACTACCGTCGCTCTGCGGCAAGCTCAGCGGCGCATCACTCAAGGGGCTGGCCAAATTCCAATGCACCGGATCATTGAGTGCTACCAGGTAGACAAAGGGTTTAATGATGGAACCAATCGGACGATAAGCATACAGTGCGCGATTAAATCCCGGCTCACCCGGCATGCGACCGCCCACCACGGCCAGCACCCTCCCTGTTTGCGAATCAACCACCACACCGGCAGTCTGCACACCCTTGGCGCGTCGCCCCAGATTGGTCATCGTCTTATGGATTGCCTGTTCTGAGTAAAGCTGCGCAGTCGGATCAAGCGTGGTGTAAATCGACAAACCATCTTTGCGCAAAGCCTTATTGTCAAAATCGTGCATCATCTGCTGACGCACCAACTCCATAAAGGCTGGAAAGCGGTTGTGTGGCAATTGTCCCCTGGCTGACAGATCCAAAGGCGTCGCCTGTGCGGCGTGTGCCTGCGCGGGAGTTAGCAAACCGGTGGTGGCAAATATCTCCAATACCAGGTTGCGGCGAACCAATGCACGCTTAGGGTAACGGCGTGGATTGTAATAACTTGGCCCTTTCAAAAGCCCCACCAACAGTGCGATGTCCTGCGGTCGCAAGCTTTGCAATCGCCGCCCCAAATAAAACTCCGCGGCGGCAGCAAAACCACGCACTGCCTGCCGACCATGCTGCCCTAAAAACACGTCGTTGACATAAGCCTCAAGAATACGCCCCTTGCTGTAATGCATATCCAGCAGCACCGACATCAAGGCTTCGTTGAATTTGCGTGTCAATGTTTGTCTACGACTCAAAAAAAGGTTACGCACCAGTTGCTGGGTCAGTGTCGAAGCCCCTTGCACCGAATGCCCTGCACGCAAATCGACAAAGATAGCGCGCAGGATCGCCAGAACATCAATACCAATATTGTGTTTAAAACTGCGGTCCTCCACTGCCTGTAAGCCCGCCACCAACAAAGGAGGCACCTGAGTCAGATGCACCACACGCCGATCTTCCTGTTTGGAACCATACAAAGTGGCGATGCGTGCAGGATCCAGATGGGTTCGATCAACCAGCCTGCCCGTCACAGCATCGCTTACCGAGATGACCTTATTCGCATTCAACAACAACTGGATTCGCGCGGGTAACTCACCGCCATCAGGATCGCGGTAACCATGTGAGGAGATCAGCCAGGTATCGCCGTTACGCGTCCAGCTACCGGGAACCTGGCCATGGCCATCTTCACGGTAACCGGCAAAACCCAACTCCAGTTTCAGCGCTGCCGGGGTCATCGGTTCCCCTGCACTCAAGGGCAAAGGGCGAGAAAATACGCGTGTTGGGACAGCAAATACCAGGTCTTCAAAGCGATCCTTTACCCGCTTGTTGAGTACCAGGATGTAAGTCAACAAAAAACCCAGGAGTAAACCCAGACAAGTCCAGAAGACAAATCGTAACCAGCGCCATCTGGAAGGCTGGACAGGTCGTGGTCGGGTCAGAAAAGCCAAGGCAAGCACATCCGCTGAAGGTCACACGCCAATCATAAAACCAGTCCTGCTCGTGTGCAGGACGAAATGTTATAACAAGTCGGCTTTTTCATAACTTAAGAAGCCATACCTGTAAGCACACAGGTCACATAGATAGTTAAGAAAACGCAGCTAAACCGCAGCAGTTTCCAAGCAGCGGGCATCAGGACAAAAAGGACGCGGCTGAACACCCAGCAGACGAGTCAGCTGCGTATTATCCGCAAGTAGATCAGAATCCAGACGACACAACGGACCACGCAGGTACGGCAACACGTGTGATCCGAAACGCAACAACCAGGCTGGCAGTGGCAGGGGCAAGCTGGTCACCGCCAGACTTTGCCGGACACGGTCAAACATTTGCGCCACCGACAAGCGTTCGCCGCCCCCTATGGATAGTATCCATCCCGCCGATGCCAGTTGGTCAAGTGCTGCCAGGACCGCCAGGGCAACATCTTCTGCATGCACCGGCTGGCGCAAACCGTCACCGGAAAGCAGCGGGAAAATGCGCCAGCGTGCTGCACGCCGGGCTATCGGCGTCAAGCTCTTGTCCATACCGGCACCGTAAATAAGCGTCGGCCTCAATACAGTCCAGGCCGCGCCATGGCGGGCACAAACACTAGCCAACGCTGCCTCGCCATCACGCAGTTGTTGTGCAACGATGCGCTCTGCAAGTACCGGTGAGTTTTGTTTACTTAGCGCGCTCATGGAACTGGTAGCGATCACTCGTGGTGCCAATGGTAGTGCGGCTTGTTCCATCCACTTGGCGAGCGCCAGCAATGGCGCAAAACTGATGATGACCGAAATGTCCCGATGTTCAGGCACGGCATCGGGCAAGCTGCCTTGTATCCAGCACACCCCCTCCCGAGCGCGCTGGGCTGACGGCCGGCGGCTAACGGCCAGTACTGGCTCACCACGCACACGCAGTGCCGGTAACAGAAAATGTCCGATCTGGCTGGTAGCACCAAACACCAGGATAGTCATGTCTCAACCTGCCTGCGTCTGCTTGCCACTAGTCTGGCACTCTTGATACGAAACATGCTTTTTTCAACGACTGGGTATGGCCTAGGACTGGTTCAATCGAGGTGGA
>JAAXIA010000187.1 GCA_012270595.1 Rhodanobacteraceae bacterium
GGAAAGAGCCAGCACGAGGTGCGCAAACTGATCGCGGGTCCTTCCGTGTTCATCTGCGACGAGTGTGTGGAACTGTGTAATGATATTATCCGTGAGGAACTGGAAGAACAGGCTGCGTCGGGTTATGCCGAGTTGCCTAAACCGAAAGAAATCATGGAAACGCTCAATCAGTATGTGATTGGGCAGATGCAGGCCAAGAAGGCGCTATCGGTAGCGGTTTACAACCACTACAAGCGCATGGAGTCGCGACAAAAGAGCGAAGAAGTCGAGCTGGCTAAATCCAATATTCTTCTGATTGGTCCAACAGGTTCAGGAAAGACGCTACTGGCTGAAACCTTGGCACGCCTGCTCAATGTCCCCTTTACTATCGCCGATGCCACCACCTTGACCGAGGCGGGCTATGTTGGTGAAGATGTTGAAAACATCATCCAGAAGCTGCTGCAAAAATGCGATTACGATGTTGACAAGGCGCAGTCAGGTATTGTTTATATTGATGAAATCGACAAGATCTCGCGCAAGAGTGACAATCCCTCCATTACCCGTGACGTATCGGGTGAGGGCGTGCAACAGGCGTTGTTAAAGCTGATTGAAGGGACCTTGGCTTCAGTGCCACCACAGGGTGGGCGCAAGCACCCGCAGCAGGAATTTCTTCAGGTCGATACCCGTAATATTCTTTTTATTTGCGGTGGGGCATTTGCTGGCCTGGAAAAAATTATTCAGCAACGTTCGGAAACCATTGGCATCGGTTTTGGAGCAGAGGTGCGTTCCAGGGAGCCTGCCAAAGGACTGAGCAAACTGATGGCCGATGTGGAGCCAACTGATCTGGTTCGCTTTGGTCTTATCCCTGAGTTTGTGGGCCGCCTGCCAGTTATCGCAAGCCTGGACGAACTTGACGAGGACGCACTGATAAAGATTCTCGTTGAACCCAAAAACGCCGTCACCAAGCAATTTAAACACCTGTTCGAGATGGAGGGCGTAGAGCTGGAGTTTCGCCCGGAAGCCTTGACAGCCCTCGTGCGCAAAGCACTCAAACGCAAAATAGGTGCCCGCGGTTTGCGCACTGTTCTGGAGCAGGTACTTCTCGACACCATGTATGAGTTACCTTCACTGGAATATGTCAGCAAGGTGGTCGTGGATGATGCTGTGATCGAAGGCCATGATGAACCTTACCTGATCTACCGTGGCCATCCGAAGAAGCGCATCGGTAACAACGGCGGTGATGCGGCCTGATGTGTTTTCTTTTGAAGCATTTGAGGGAGCTGCTGTGTCATACTGATTCTGATGGTGCTACCATTTTTATCAACATGGACCTGTCGGTCGCACTCAATCAGTTTTTCTTAAGGTTGCGCAATATTACCGTGCCAGCCTGACAGGCGATGGAGTCAAGGACAGGTTACCGGGTATTCTTTATGATTTGGCCGCGAGGGCTGGAGCTGCACTTTGGCGCGAGCTTGTGCACTTGAGTTCGTGCTTTTTCACCTCCACTTGAACTAGGCAATGCCCGGCAATATGCCGGGTCGGATTTGTCCCTACTTCGCGCGAGAACCCAATCGATGGCAAAACGTGCCACACCTTCCCCCGACACCACCTCATCCAGGGTGGATGCTTTACCGGTGTTACCACTGCGTGACGTTGTGGTTTATCCGTACATGGTGATGCCCTTGTTTGTGGGGCGTGATAAGTCCATCAAGGCACTTGAGCATGCTGTGGAGAACGAGCGGAAGGTGCTTCTGGTAGCGCAAAAGGGACCCGATATTGACGATCCGACCCCGGATGATCTGCATGCGATGGGTACCCTGGCAAGTGTCTTGCAGCTACTTAAGTTACCCGACGGCACGGTTAAGGTATTGGTCGAGGGTCAGTCACGGGTAAAGCCGGAGGCTTATCACGACGAAGGCCATATGCTAGTCGCCTGCTACAAGGTGACTGAATCCATTTATGGCACCAAGGAGCGCGAGCTGGATGTGGTTTCACGCACACTGATCTCACTGTTTGAACAATTGGTCAAGCAAAGTCGCAAGTTACCGCCTGAAATTATCACCAACTTGTCTGGCATGGAAGATCCTTCACGTGTTGCCGATTCTATTGCCGCACATCTTTCAGTGCGTATGGCCGACAAGCAAAAGGTGCTTGAAACCATTGATGTTGCCGAGCGTCTGGAGGTTTTGATCGGCCTGGTGGATGGTGAAATGGACCTGCAACAGGTCGAAAAACGCATCCGTGGCCGGGTGAAGTCTCAGATGGAGAAAGGGCAGCGCGAGTATTATTTAAACGAACAAATGAAGGCAATTCAAAAGGAGTTGAGCGAGGGAGAGGATGGCATCAACGAGCTTGAGGATCTGCAAAAGAAAATTGACGCTGCAGGCATGCCAAAAGCGGTCATGACCAAGGCCAGGCAGGAATTGAACAAACTCAAGCATATGTCGCCGATGTCGGCGGAAGCCACGGTAGTGCGTAATTATATGGAATGGTTGCTGGGCGTGCCCTGGAAAAAGCGTTCCAAGGTACGCAAAGACATGGCTATGGCGCAGGAAGTACTTGATGCCGACCACTTTGGCCTGGAAAAAGTGAAAGAGCGCATCCTTGAATATCTTGCCGTACAGCAGCGCGTGAACACCATGAAAGGGCCGATCCTGTGCCTGGTGGGTCCACCCGGCGTGGGTAAAACCTCGCTGGGCAAATCCATTGCCAAGGCGACCAATCGCAAATTTGTACGCATGTCTTTGGGAGGCGTGCGTGACGAAGCAGAGATTCGTGGTCATCGCCGCACTTATGTCGGTTCCATGCCAGGACGTATCGTGCAAAACATGAACAGGATTGGCACCCGTAACCCGTTATTCATGCTTGATGAGATTGAAAAAATGTCGATGGATTTCCGTGGTGATCCATCCTCAGCCTTGCTTGAAGTCCTGGATCCGGAGCAGAACCACACTTTTAACGATCATTATCTGGAAGTTGATCTTGATTTATCTGAAGTCATGTGGATTGCTACAGCCAACTCGCTCAATATTCCCGGGCCGTTGCTTGATCGCATGGAAGTCATCCGCATCCCCGGCTACACCGAAGATGAGAAGCTAGCCATTGCACAAAAGTACCTGTTACCCAAGCAGCTCAAAGCCAATGGGCTGAAAAATGAAGAACTTGGGGTGAGCGCAGATGCCATGCGCGATATCGTGCGTTACTATACCTGTGAGTCGGGTGTGCGTAATCTTGAACGTGAGATTTCCAAGATTTGCCGCAAGGTGGTCAAGCAGTTTGCTTTGGGTGAACTGAAGCCAAAACCGGCAGCGAAGCCTGCCGCAACGAAGAAAGTGACGGCAAAAACCACTAAAACGAAGGCCTTCATGGCAAAGCAGGCCATACCCGGCATGGTGGTCGATACGAGTAATCTGGAGCAGTATCTCGGCGTGCATCGTTTTGATTTTGGCCGCAAAGAAAAGCGCAATGAAATCGGCCTGGTGACAGGCCTGGCCTGGACCGAGGTAGGCGGCGACCTGCTTGGTATTGAAGCCTCGGTTGTCGCTGGCAAGGGATGCCTGGTTAATACTGGGCAGCTCGGTGATGTCATGAAAGAATCGATTCAGGCGGCTTTGTCTGTAGTACGTGCACGGGTGAACCCATTGGGTATTGCACCGGATTTCCATGAGAAACTGGATCTGCATATTCATGTTCCCGAAGGTGCCACACCCAAGGACGGTCCCAGTGCGGGCATTGCCATGTGCACCACGCTGGTGTCAGCCCTGACCCGTATTCCAGTGCGCGCAGAAGTGGCCATGACTGGAGAGATTACCCTGCGTGGTCGGGTACTGCCTATCGGCGGACTCAAGGAAAAATTGCTGGCTGCCCATCGTGGCGGTATCACTACGGTCATCATTCCGGAGGAAAACCGCAAAGATCTGGTCGACATTCCGGCCAGTGTCACCAACTCGCTGGAGATACACCTGGTGCGCTGGATTGACGAAGTGCTTGATATTGCACTGGAGCAACCTTTGCGTCCCTTGCCGGCAGCGGTAGTGGTGCCTGCATCTGACAAAGGCGGGGTCAAGACGCGCAAGGATAATGACGAGGCGCGAGCGCACTAAAAGAGGTGTGCAGGGCAAACAACACATCCTTATGCCATGGCATAAGGCAACCGCCATCGGCTTGCGTTTTCCTGTGTTATAGCCTAAAACCGACGTATACCAGTTGCTTTAAGTCTTTGCCTGGAAGCTGACTGATGGATCTCATCGATAACCTGAACCGTCTGCTTGGTGATGATCTCAAGCAGACCTTGAGACCGGGCGCGTGCCTTAAAATTGCGGCCTCATGCTTTTCGATGTACGCCTTTGATGCATTGAAAACCGAGCTTAAGAAGATTGAGGAACTGAATTTCATCTTTACCTCACCCACGTTTGTAACCAGCAAAGTCACCGACCCAATTTGCAAGGAACGCAGGGAATTTCATATCCCCAGGCGTGACCGGGAGCGTAGCCTCTATGGAAGCATATTTGAAATAAAATTGCGTAACAAGCTGACCCAGCGGGCAATGGCCAGGGAATGTACTGACTGGATAAGGCGCAAGGTCAAGTTTAAGAGCAATACCACCGATAAGCCGATGCAGTCCTTTGCCTGGCTGCAGGCGGAAGGTATTGACACAATTTATACGCCACTACACGGTTTTACCGCGGCAGATCTGGGCTATGAACAAGGCAACGCGATATCCAACCTTGTCAACAAGATCGACGAAACCCACCTTGCTGCCAAGTACGCGCATTTATTCAACCAGATCTGGGATGATCCTGAACAACTAAAGGACGTAACGGCACAGG
>JAAXIA010000126.1 GCA_012270595.1 Rhodanobacteraceae bacterium
TCTGAATAGATCAGAGCTTCCCTAGTATTGTTCGCTACGTTCTCACCTGTTTTTGCAAGTGAATGAGCATCACGAGAACCAGTGAAACGACAAATCAACCAGCTGATGCCTAACGTGTGATCATTCCCACTCAATAGTAGCAGGCGGCTTGCCTGTTATGTCATAAACTACACGGGAAATACCACGTACCTCATTGATTATTCTATGCGCTACCGTAGCAAGAAGCGTGTATGGGAGATGCGCCCAGCGGGCTGTCATAAAATCTACCGTCTCCACCGCGCGCAAGGCAATCACCCAGTCATAGGTACGTCCATCGCCTGCCACACCTACCGATTTCACCGGCAAAAAGACGGCAAAGGCCTGGCTGATCTGATCGTAAAGACTGGCCTTGCGCAATTCCTCGATAAAAATGGCATCAGCACGAGCCAGCAGGTGCGCATATTCGGGTTTGACCTCGCCCAGAATACGCACGCCCAGGCCAGGACCGGGAAACGGATGCCGGTAAACCATGTCATGTGGAAGTCCAAGCGCCATGCCAATACGCCGTACCTCGTCCTTGAACAGCTCTCGTAGCGGCTCCAGCAAGTTGAGCTTCATATGCTCGGGCAGGCCGCGCACATTGTGATGGCTTTTAATAACCTGGGCTTTACCCGTCTTGCTACTGGCCGATTCGATCACATCAGGGTAAATGGTGCCCTGGGCCAACCACTTTATTTTTCCGCCTTCGGCAACGAGCTTCTCGGCTTCTTCTTCAAAGATCTCTACAAATAGCCGACCAATGGTCTTGCGTTTATTTTCTGGATCACTGACGCCCGTCAGTGCCTTAAAGTAACGATCCGCTGCATTGATGCGAATCACCTTGACGCCCATGTGCCGGGCCATGGTGTCCATCACCTGTTCAGCTTCTTCAAAGCGCAGTAATCCAGTATCAACAAATACACAAACGACACGTTCAGCGATGGCTTTGTGCAGCAAAGCGGCCACAACCGAGGAATCCACACCACCAGAAAGACCCAGTAGCACATGATCTTCGCCCACCTGGTCGCGTATTTTCGCCACCTGGTCATCGATGATATTCGACGCCGTCCAACGCATGGCGCAGGCACATAATTGGGTTACAAAACGCGCAAGCAGTGCCTGCCCTTGCTTTGTGTGCGTGACCTCGGGGTGAAACTGCACGCCATACCAGTGCTTATCGACGTTTTCCATCGCTGCCACCGGAATATTCCGGGTGACACCGGTCACGGTGAATCCGGGTGGGGCCTTGCTCACGTGGTCGCCATGGCTCATCCACACATCAAGACGCGGCACGTCACTGTAATCAGACAGCTCATCGAGAAGCTGGCTCGATGCCACCACATCCACGCAGGCATGGCCAAATTCCCGCGCACTGGCTGCTTCTGTCATACCCCCCAACTGTATGGCCATGACCTGCATGCCGTAGCAGATACCAAGCAGCGGTACGCCCAGGTCAAAAACCTCACGCGGTATCCTGGGTGAATCGGCCAGCATCGTAGACACTGGCCCGCCGGAAAGAATAATGCCTTTGGGCGCGAACGCTGCAATCCCGGCTGGATTATGATCCCAGGCCCAGATCTGGCAGTATACGCCCAGTTCACGCACGCGCCGCGCAATAAGCTGTGTGTACTGGGCACCAAAGTCAAGAATAAGAATTCTATCGCTATGAATGTCGCTCATGACACCGTCACCAGAAAACATGGAAGGCTCTAAAGCTTTTCAGTCACAAACATTACTTGTTAATGGTTGGTTATTTAAATCTTTTAAAAAAACCGTATCTATCATCGCCGTAGGAATGCTCAACATGCTCTTCTAGTACTATTTCAATGTTATCCACATCACCAGAAAGGCCGTTTATCTCAGCACTGATAGTATTCATTTCACCTTTGATATGGGCAATCTCGTCAACAAGAGCACGCACTTCGCTTTGTACAAGACACAACGCTTTCGACATACGCTCCAATCTGCCGACTACATGCCACCCGGTAAGTAGCACCACTATTATCAAAATAGTTATCCAATACATCATCACATGCCAAAACCTCATCAACCTTTGAGCCGATAATTGGGCGCTTCCTTGGTAATCTGGACATCGTGTGGATGCGCTTCGGTAACGCCAGCGGCACTGACTTTGACAAACTGCGCCTCATGGCGTAGCTGTTCAATCGTGGTTGCACCGACATAACCCATGGAAGCACGCAGGCCACCGATCAGCTGATGAATAATCTGGCGCAACGGTCCGCGATAAGGTACACGCCCTTCAATCCCTTCGGGAACCAACTTATCGGCATCAACCTCAGTGTCCTGGAAATAACGTTCTTTGGAACCTAGCTGCATGGCACCAATGGATCCCATACCGCGATAACTCTTGTAGGAACGGCCCTGGAATAATTCCACCTCGCCTGGAGATTCTTCAGTACCTGCAAACATCGACCCCAGCATGACAGTGGACGCGCCAGCCGCCAATGCCTTGGGAATATCCCCAGAATAGCGCACGCCGCCATCAGCAATTACCGGTATGGTGTCCCGCAAGGCTGTGGCGACCATATCAATCGCCGTGATCTGCGGCACCCCCACACCGGCCACCACGCGCGTGGTGCAGATAGAGCCAGGCCCCACCCCCACCTTCACGGCATCAGCACCGGCGTCACACAAGGCCAGCGCAGCATCGGCAGTGACCACATTACCCGCCACCAGTTCTACCTTCCCATAGTGTTTCTTGATCCAGGAAACGCGGTCCATGACACCTTGCGAATGCCCGTGGGCGGTATCGACCACCAACACATCGACACCCGCTTCAAGCAAGGCTTCCACCCGCTCCTCAGTGTCACCACTGGCCCCGACAGCAGCACCCACCAACAGGGCCTTATTGGCATCTTTGGCGGAATGGGGATTGTCGCGTGCCTTCTGAATGTCTTTAACGGTAATCAGCCCGCGTAGCTGAAACGCATCATTGACCACCAGCACTTTTTCGATGCGGTGCTCGTGCAGTAGCTGCAACACTTCATCCTGGCTGGCCCCTTCCCTAACCGTCACCAGTTTATCCCTGTGCGTCATGATGTGGCGCACAGGATCATCCGTTTTACGCTCAAAACGCATATCGCGACTGGTCACTATGCCCACCAGTTGCTCGTCTTCCACTACCGGCACACCAGATATATGGTGGGCTTGGGTCAGCTCAATCACTTCCCTGATCGACGTATTTGGGCTTACGCTAAATGGCTCGCGAATCACACCAGCTTCAAACTTTTTAACCAACCGTACCTCTGCAGCCTGCTGCACAAGCGACATATTCTTGTGAATAATGCCCATACCACCCTGCTGCGCCAGGGTGATGGCCAGACGCGCCTCGGTGACTGTGTCCATCGCCGCGGAGACAATGGGAATGTTGAGATTCAGCTTGCGGGTGAACCGGGTAGATGTATCCACATCGCGCGGCAGCACGGCGGAATGACCCGGGACAAGGTAAACATCGTCATAAGTCAATGCCTCGGCAAGAATACGCATGCAGAAGGCTCCCAGCAAAGGGCCATTATAGGCTAGCTTCAAAGCCAAAGGAAATGCTATCTACTGCCTCATCTGCGATGATAGCTCCAACACAATGGGGTCTTGCGCCTCGGCAGTAGCCAGCGTGTTTTCCAGCAAAGTGGCCACTGTCATCGGGCCCACACCGCCAGGTACCGGGGTAATCCAGCTAGCGCGCTCGGCAGCAGTTTTGAACTCGACATCACCTACAAGGCGCCCGTCATCCAGACGATTAATGCCGACGTCGATCACCACTGCACCAGGTTTGATCCACTCACCCTTGATAAGGCACGCTCTACCCACCGCGACGATCACAATGTCCCCCTGGCGCACGAAACTTTCCAGATCATGGGTGAAACGATGACAACAGGTTGTCGTGCAACCGGCAATCAGCAGTTCCAGCATTAAGGGCCGTCCTACATGGTTGGATACACCCACCACCACCGCATGCTGACCACGTACCGGGCGGTCGGTATGGCCTAGCAGAGTCATCACACCTTTAGGCGTACAAGGGCGCAAACCAAAACGACGCAGCGCCAGGCGTCCTACATTGGCGGCCTGAAAACCATCTACGTCTTTGCTGGGGTCGATGTGATCAACGAGCAGGTCTTCATCAATGTGTGACGGCAGTGGAGACTGCACCAGAATACCATGTACAGCAGGATCGGTGTTGAGCCGACCAATCAGCGCGAAAAGTTCGGCCTGGGTCACGCTAGCAGGCAGGTCATAGGCAAACGAACGGAAACCAACCTGATGGCAAGCCTCACGTTTCTTGCGCAC
>JAAXIA010000180.1 GCA_012270595.1 Rhodanobacteraceae bacterium
GGCAATAGCCATGGCCGCATGCGGCCTTGCCAGCGTGCGCGCCGCCGTGGCCATGGCAAGCAGCTGCGCCCTGTCTGATAGCAGCGCCATCAGACGCTGTGCCAGCCCATCATCCGTCAGATCCCGCTCCTGTATCAGCTGTGCTGCACCGGCAGCCACCATCGCCTGGGCATTGCATGTCTGATGATCGTCCACGGCATAAGGAAAGGGCACCAACAAAGCACCCAGGCCCACCACTGTCAGTTCCGCAATGGTCAAGGCACCGGCTCGGCACACGACCAGATCGGCAGCAGCATAAGCTGCAGCCATATCCTTAATAAAGCTCACCACTTCGGCCTCAACCCCGACAGCGGCATAGGCGCGACGTGCCTCATCAACCCGTATGCCACACTGGTGCACTACTAGCGGGCGCGCCGCCGGTGCCAGTCTGGCCAGGGCCGCAGGCAACCCAAGGTTAAGCGTGCGTGCACCCAAGCTGCCACCTAACACCAATAGCCGCGGCCTGCCATGACGCGCCTGCATGCGCGCTGGCGGTGGCGGTAGGCGCGCAATCGCATCACGTACCGGATTGCCAACCCACCATGCCCGCGGCAAGGCACCGGCAAAACCGACGAGTACCCGGCACGCATACGCAGCCAGTTTGCGATTGGTGTAACCGGCCACGGCATTTTGTTCATGCACCAGTAGCGGATAACCCAGAAGACGCGCTGCCACGCCACCGGGACCTGCAACGTAACCGCCCATCGACAGCACGCTGCGCGGCTTCACACGGCGCTGCACACGCCATGATGCGAACAAGGCACGTGACAGCATCAGCGGTGCCAGCAAGCGGGTTTTCCAGTCTTTACCGCGTAGGCCACTCACGACGATGCGATGCAAAACAATAGCGTGCGCCGGCACCAGCCTGTCCTCCATACCGCCCACTGCGCCCAGCCATGCCACCGGCACGTCGCGCGCGCGAAGCACCTCGGCCACAGCCAGCCCGGGGAAAATATGGCCACCCGTGCCACCCGCCATAATCAGCACCGGGCGCTCATCACGCACCGCTGATTTGTCGGCTGATCGATAAGCTTTATTCATCATGCCGCCTTCGCATCGCATTCTGGCAACACGGCGGCACGACGCGCACTGGCTTTTTTAGCTTCACCTGACTCCGGTTTCGTGCTCTGACGAGTGTCCAGCGCGCGATTGATCTCAAAGGTGGCACGCAACAACACGCCCAGCATCAGGCAGGTCATCACCATCGAAGAACCACCGTAACTAATGAGTGGTAGAGTCAGCCCCTTGGTTGGCAGGACCCCAAGATTTACTCCCATCGACACCATCGCCTGCAAACCGATCATCAAAGACAGGCCAAAGGCCACATAGCCAGCAAAGTGCTGCCCCACACTGATCCCCTTAAGACCCATATACAGACCACGCCAAAGCACAATGGCAAAAAGCGCCATCACCGCGACAATGCCAGTCAGTCCCAGTTCTTCACCAATCACCGCGAAAATAAAATCGGTATGCGCTTCTGGCAGATAGGAAAGCTTGAATATGCTGGAACCCAGTCCTACACCAAACCATTCACCACGACCAATGGCCATCAGCGACTGGGTTAACTGAAAGCCGTCGTTAAGCGGGTCCTTCCACGGATCCAGGAAAGAAGTCAGGCGCTTCATGCGGTAGCTTTCACTAGTGGCCGCCAGCAGCAGGGCCGGCATCAGCGGCAGCCCCATCAAGCCCAGGAACAGCGAGCGTGCACCGCCCAGCCACATCGTGATGATGGTTACCGCAATTACCAAAATGGCCGATCCGAAGTCAGGCTGCATAAATAAGGGCAAGACGATGACAATGGCAACCATCACCGGCTTGAACAACCCAAGGAACCTGGTCTCAACGTCTTCGCGATGACGCACAAGATAGCTGGCTATATAGATCACCAGGATCAGTTTTACCGCCTCCATGGGCTGAAAAACGCACAGATCCAGATTCAACCAGCGACGAGCCCCATTAATGCGCACCCCCAGATGAGGTACAAAAACCAGAATTAAAAGTACGAAGGCCACTGCCATGAGTAAAAAGGCATACTTCTCCAGAAGTTTCAGTTCGGTTCGTATCGCCACACCAGCGGCAATCAAGCCGATGGTGAGAAAAACAAGATGTTTGCGCAAAAAATAGAATTCGCCAACATGATGCCTGTGGGTCACAGCAATGGAACTGGATGCCACCATCACCACACCCACGCATGCAAGTCCAAGCACAGCCAGCAGCAGTGACCGGTCAACCCTGCCACGTGGCCCTTGACGGCGCTTTGCCTGACCGGTTTGAAATAGCATCATCAGCGCACCTTCAGCGTCGCCAGACCAATCAGCACCAACACCACACTGACGATCCAGAAACGCACAATCACCCGTGGCTCGGGCCAGCCTTTAAGCTCAAAATGATGATGGATCGGTGCCATCCGAAACACCCGTTTGCCGATCAGCTTGAAGCTGGCTACCTGGATCATCACTGAAGCGGTTTCCAGCACAAACAAACCGCCCATCACCAACAGCACGACCTCCTGGCGCACAACCACGGCAATCGTCGCCAGCGTAGCCCCCACTGACAACGCACCCACATCACCCATAAACACCTGTGCCGGGTAGGTGTTAAACCACAAAAAACCCAGCCCTGCACCACACAAGGCACCACAGATAATGGCCAATTCACCAGCCCCGGGTATCGACGGAATACCAAGGTATTGGGAAAAAAGCTTGTTACCTGCCAGATAGGCAAACACACCCAGCGCACCGGATATCAGCACAGTTGGCATAATTGCCAGTCCGTCCAGACCATCGGTAAGATTCACCGCATTAGAAAAACCAACAATCATGAGATAGGCAACAAGCACAAAGAACAGCCCCAACGGAATCGCCACGTGTTTGAACAAAGGCGCGTACAGCGCAGTTTCTGTCGGCAAAACCGCACTAGCGTAGAGGAACACCGCCACCGACAATCCACAGACCGATTGCCAGAAGTATTTCCAGCGCGCCGCCAGTCCCCGGCTGTCCCGCATCACCAGTTTTTTGTAATCATCAACGAAACCAATAACGCCAAATGCCAGAAGTACTGCTAACACCGTCCACATGTAGCGGTTGTGCAGTTCACCCCATAGCAAGGTGGAAATCACCACAGAAAGTAAAATCATGACCCCACCCATGGTCGGTGTGCCAACCTTGGCCAGGTGACTTTGCGGACCGTTCTTGCGCACCACCTGACCTGCCTTCAGTGCGGTCAGCTTGTCAATCAACCGTGGCCCCAACAGCAGCGACAGGGTCAGCGCTGTCAGCGTGGCCATAATGGTGCGGAAGGTGATGTAGTGAAACAGATGGGCCATGGGACTGGTGCGTGCCAGCCAGCAAGCCAGTTCAAGAAGCACGATGCACCCCCTGTCTGTCTTCCTGCGGACACAAGGCCTTGACTATCTGATCCATGGCTGCCGAACGTGAACCTTTGACCAGACAGATTACCCCCGTATGTAGATATGCCTGTAAACGCCTTAGCAGTGCGCCCTTATCGGCAAAATGTTCGCCATGATCGCCAAAGGCATCCACCGCCACCGCACTTAAAGGCCCAGTGGCAAACAATCGGGCGACACCACACGCACGCGCCTTGCGCCCTATCTCTGCATGCCAGTGACGCGCACTGCTACCCAACTCGGCCATATCGCCCATGACCAGCCAGCACTCGCCAGTACTCAAGCGCAAGGTTTCGATTGCCGCACCCATGGAGTGTGGGTTGGCGTTATAGCTGTCATCAATCAGCGTCCAGCCGTCAGGCATCACGATCCGGTGCAAGCGCCCGGCCAGCGACACAGCCCGTTCCAGTCCGGAAGCGATGGTTGCCAGCGGCACATCGAGTGCCAGCGCTGCTG
>JAAXIA010000037.1 GCA_012270595.1 Rhodanobacteraceae bacterium
CGGACGCACTCCTCCCGTCACCGTGGACAGCGCCAACGTGAGCGTCTGGCCAAAACAAAATCGCATAGCAACCAGTGCACCGACCAGGCTGACCCAAGGTAGCATT
The DNA here is from genome assembly GCA_012270595.1 of Rhodanobacteraceae bacterium. Classification (GTDB taxonomy): domain Bacteria; phylum Pseudomonadota; class Gammaproteobacteria; order Xanthomonadales; family Rhodanobacteraceae; genus Rhodanobacter_A. The sequence continues at coordinate 107 of JAAXIA010000037.1, forward strand.
ACCATGAACGGTATTGGTATGCGCGCCGACCTCAACAGCAAACAACTGGAGTTACTCCATGACAGCCATGGCAGCTTTCTACCACGCCAACACTAACTGCTGGCGCAGCAGTGCAGCACTGATGGCCTGTCTGGCCTTGTTAACCGCACCTTGTCTGGCCAGATCATCTGATCGTCAAAAGCCCATGCACTACGTGGCGAGCTACACGAGAGCTTTCAACGCACCAAACACGGTATCCATACTCAAGGGAAAGGTAAAGATTACCCAAGGAACCCTGAAACTAAGCGGCGACCTAGCCAGGCTCTACCTCGATGCCAACACTCAAGTCGCGCGCATACTGGTCACTGGACACCCAGCCCGTATCCAGCAGCTAGATAACAAACAACAAAATATGTGTGGCGAAGCTGCCACTCTTGACTACGACACGGTCCATGAGATCGCCGTGCTAAGCGGTCATGCCAGAGTGCGACAGCAAGGTCATGGCGAGTTTCAGGGCGACAAGCTGAGCTACCACAACCTTACCGGCATGATTACCGGTCAAGCAGGCCCCCACCATCTGATTCACGGTGTATTTCTGCCCCAGGCTCACCCTTCAACCAAACATGTAGCCAACGCAGCAGCGAGCAATGACGGTTTGCGCGATAATAGGCGTTTGACCAAACCCAAGTAGTATCCCCCCACCCCAGCCATCGTAGCCAGCCAGGAGCACGTTTCTATGAAAGACAGCTTTTCCGTACACGATCGCCTTAAGGTCAATGGCAGGGAGTATCACTTCGCCAGCTTGACCAAGCTAGGAGAACGCTTCGATTTAAAACGATTGCCATACTCCATGAAGATCCTCCTGGAAAACCTGTTACGTCACGAGAACGGCGACGAGGTAAGCGCGAAAGAAATTGAGACGCTGGCCAACTGGGATGCAATGAAAGAACCCGATAGCGAAATTGCCTTCATGCCCGCTCGCGTGCTGCTACAGGATTTTACTGGCGTGCCCTGTGTGGTCGATCTGGCAGCAATGCGTGACGCGATGAAAGCGCTGGGTGGTGATCCTGGCCTCATTAATCCGCTATCTCCAGCTGAACTAGTCATCGACCACTCCGTCCAGGTTGACACATTCGGAAGCGAGACTGCGCTAGAAAAGAATATCGCCATCGAATTTGAACGTAACCAGGCTCGCTACAGCTTCCTGCGTTGGGGACAAAAAACACTGAGTAACTTCAAGGTGGTACCGCCACGCACCGGCATCGTGCATCAAGTGAATCTCGAGCACTTGGCACGCGTCGTGATGAGTGGCCAGATCAACGGACAACCATGGCTCTACCCGGATACAGTTTTTGGTACCGACTCACACACCACCATGATCAACGGTCTGGGAGTCCTTGGCTGGGGTGTGGGTGGTATCGAAGCGGAAGCGGCAATGCTGGGACAACCCTCATCCATGCTGATTCCGCAGGTGGTTGGTTTCAGGCTATCGGGTCAATTGCCCGAAGGCACAACAGCTACCGACCTGGTGCTTACTGTGACCCAAATACTGCGCAAGCAGGGAGTCGTTGGCAAGTTTGTCGAGTTTTTTGGCCCAGGACTGGCACACCTGTCACTGGCTGACCGTGCCACCATCAGCAACATGGCACCCGAATACGGTGCCACTTGCGGCATTTTCCCAGTAGATAGCGAATCGCTGAAATATCTGCGCTTGTCGGGCCGTAGCGACGAACATATCGCCTTGGTAGAAAACTACGCCAAAATCCAGGGACTATGGCACGACGAGAACAGCCAACAGGCAGATTTTAGTGCCACTTTGGAACTGGATCTTGCCGATATCAGGCCGTCCATGGCCGGGCCGAAACGCCCACAGGACCGGGTACTACTTGGCGACGTCAGGGAGAACTACCAGCGCAGCATAAAAACACTCGGTGCGGATGACCAGGCGACAAAAAAACGCGCTCAGCCAGTGTCGATGGGTGACCAGCACATGGCGCTTGGTGATGGCTCTGTGGTTATCGCTGCCATCACTTCATGTACTAACACATCTAACCCAGCGGTCATGCTGGCCGCAGGGTTGCTGGCCAAAAAGGCCGCCGAACGCGGCCTGAAAGCGCGTCCGTGGGTAAAAACTTCACTGGCCCCCGGCTCAAGAGTGGTGACCGATTATCTGGAACAAACCGCTCTTCTTCCCGAACTGGAAAAAATCGGTTTCTACCTGGTTGGTTACGGCTGCACAACCTGTATTGGCAATTCTGGGCCATTACCGCAAGAAATCAGCCAGGCCATCAACGCTGGGGGCTTAAGCGTGGCTGCGGTCATCTCGGGCAATCGTAATTTTGAGGGGCGCGTTCACGCCGAAGTGAAGTTAAATTATCTGGCCTCACCGCCGCTGGTGGTGGCTTATGCCATCGCCGGTTCGCTTAAAGTCAATCTCATGACCGATCCGCTAGCTAAGGACAGGAACGGTCAGCCCGTATTCCTTAAGGACATCTGGCCAAGCAACCAGGAAATCAACGCACTGATGAATAGCGCCATCACCGCGCAGATGTTCAGAAACAACTACGACCAGGTCTTCCAGGGTAATGAACGCTGGAACGCTATTTCCTCACCCGACGCCGCACTATATGCCTGGGACGAAAGCTCCACCTATATCAAAAAACCACCCTACTTCCATGGCATGACAATGCTGCCCTCTGAAGTGGAAGATATTCATGCGGCCCGTTGCCTTGGTGTGTTTGGCGATTCGATCACCACCGATCACATTTCCCCAGCCGGGACCATCCGTAAAGACTCGCCAGCAGGGCAATTCCTCATTCAGCGAGGCGTAGCGCCAAAGGACTTCAACTCCTACGGTTCACGCCGCGGTAACGATGATGTGATGGTGCGTGGCAGCTTCGCCAACATCCGCATCAAAAACCAGATGCTAAATGGTGTGGAAGGTGGCTACACCTACCACATCCCATCGGGTGAACAGATGAGCATCTACGACGCTGCGATGCGTTACAAGAAAGAAAAAACGCCGTTGATCATACTGGCCGGGAAAGAATACGGTACCGGTTCCTCGCGCGACTGGGCAGCCAAAGGTACCTTGTTGCTTGGCATCAAGGTC
>JAAXIA010000092.1 GCA_012270595.1 Rhodanobacteraceae bacterium
CTCATACCTCACTCCTGGTACTACGGTTAAAACGCACAGTGAAAATGACGATTCTGCATGCGGCAAGTACCTACCAGACACAGTGACTACCACCGGACGGCCATCACCCATTGCGCTGAAACAAGGCATTTAACTTTTCCTCGTAAGCATGGTAATCAAGCACATCATAAAGTTCTTCGCGCGTTTGCATCCGGGGGATGATACTTTTCTGACTGCCCTCACGACGGACTGTTTCATAAAATTCCAGCGCCGCCTTGTTCATGACACGATAAGCACCACAGCAATAAAGCGCCATATCCACATGGGCACGGCGCAGCTCATCGAGAGTAAAAAGGGGTGTAGCACCAAATTCGGTTAGATTGGCCAAAATGGGGACTTTCACCGCGGTCTTGAAAGCGCAATAGTCGTCCAGGCTACTCAGTGCTTCGGGGAAAATCATGTCGGCACCCGATTCCACATAGGAGACGGCTCGCTCAATTGCCACATTAATTCCCTCGCTGGCCACCGCATCGGTGCGCGCCATCACCACGAAATCGGCGTGGTTACGTGCATCCACCGCCGCCTTAATGCGATCAGCCATTTCTTCCTGAGGCACCAGTTTCTTGCCAGGGCGATGTCCACAACGCTTCTGATCTACCTGGTCTTCGATATGCACCGCAGCCGCACCAACCCGCTCGAAACTGCGAATGCTACGTGCAATATTGAACGCACCGCCCCAACCGGTGTCGATATCTACCAGGAGCGGCAAGCCAGTAGCCTCTACCAGACGGCGTGCGTCAGTGAGCACATCCTCCATGGTGGAAATCCCAAAATCTGGCACGCCCAATGAATTGGCCGCCACACCGCCACCAGAAAGGTAGAGCGCCTTATAACCAACGCGTCTGGCCATCAGGCCCGCGCAGGCAGTAATCGCGCCGACAATTTGCAGAGGAGTCTCAATCATCAACGCAGCGCGCAGGCGTGCACCAGCATCATTATGTGAAGACATAAACCGTTCCTCGGCGACAACAACGCATTTCTCTACAACCCATTGTAGATGAACTCGTTCATGGCTCCACGGTGCACCAATGCCAGGCACATTGGCCGGGGCAGTACGACATCCGAAGCAATCCATACGGCAACGCGCTCCTTCACGCAGCGCACACTTTTACAAGATCCATCCATGCATGGCGACCTACCCGACGGGTACAGCAAGAACCCGATGCCTGCCTACGCATAACAGGCACCACAATAAGAAACAAGCAGGATGACGACAATAAGCAAGACCTACATCATGACAATCATCCTGATAAACCAAATTCAATACGCTCCTTAAGTGCGCTCCTTAAGATAGCTTATCCCGCCAAACACCGACGGCTAACGACGACACGGATTAAAAAAGCGGGAACGGTCCCCAATAAACTATGGCAACAAGTTGAACTCAATGGCCGGCGTACCCAGATAGAAGATTCTGGCAGCACTAACTACTTAACATGGAGATCCACCGTGTCTTTGATCAACACTCACGTCAAACCATTCAAAGCCCAGGCATTCAAGCAAGGGCAATTCACCGAAGTGAGCAATGAGCAGATGAAGGGCCAATGGTCCGTCGTGTTCTTCTACCCAGCCGATTTCACCTTCGTCTGCCCAACCGAACTGGAAGACCTGGCCGAGCACTACGCCGAGTTCCAGAAACTTGGTGTGGAAATCTATAGTGTCTCTACTGACACGCACTTTGCACATAAGGCTTGGCACGACACTTCCGAGGCCATCAAGAAGGTGAATTACACCATGGTCGGCGATCCGACTGGTGTGATTGCTCGCCACTTCGGCGTCATGATCGAAGAGGCTGGTCTGGCTGATCGCGGTACCTTCGTCATCGACCCGGAGGGGATCATTCAAATCGTCGAAATCAACGCCGGCGGCGTGGGACGTGACGCTTCCGAACTGCTGCGCAAGGTGAAAGCCGCACAGTACGTAGCCACGCACCCGAACGAAGTGTGCCCGGCCAGGTGGAATGAAGGTCAAAAAACCTTAGCCCCCTCACTGGATCTGGTTGGCAAGATTTAAGTGATTACCAACGATGGAGCCAGACGCACTGCGTTTCGGCTCCATCGCACTGATCCCATGATGAGCCTCGCTTAACGCCGCACACCATCTCACCCCAGCCATCACGGTGACCAGCATGCTCAACAAAACACTTGTCACTCAATTAGAAACCCACCTGAAAAAACTGGTGCAACCGATTAAGCTAGTCGCCGCCTTGGATGAAAGCACCAGATCGCGCGAGCTGGATGCGTTATTGCACAAAATCACCGAACTATCGGACAAGATCAGCCTGCGCCATTGACACGAAAAGCCTACACCAGCGTGTTTATTCTGGAGTAGCGCGTGGAGCAATGCGCGCTGTGACTAACACTGCGCACGGAAGGCTTTTCACAACACCGCAGAAAAGCTTCTCCACCGCCCGTTGCGAAAAAGCCTAGCCGACAAACAGATGCTCTATCGCCGCCCGCTCTTCACATAGTTCCTGGTGGGTGGCGTCCATGCGCGCACGGGAGAAAGGATCAATGTCCAACCCCTGCACAATGGAAAAGCCGCCATCTTTCACGGTCACTGGATAACCATAAAGAACACCTGGATCAATGCCATAGGAGCCATCTGACGCCACTGCCATCGACACCCAGTCACCTTCAGGCGTTCCCAGCACCCAGTCGCGCATGTGGTCGATCGCCGCTGAAGCCGCTGAGGCCGCTGAGGAAGCACCCCGCACCTTGATAATTGCCGCACCACGCTGCTGTATGGTGGGAATGAAATCGTCCTCATACCAGCATCGATCAACCAGGGACAAGGCCGACTTGCCGTTTACTGTAGCATGGTGAATATCCGGGTACTGGGTGGAGCTGTGGTTACCCCAGACGGTAACCTTCCTGACATCGCTATTGTGCTTACCCGTCTTGACAGCCAACAGGCTCTTGGCACGGTTATGGTCCAGGCGCACCATGGCAGTAAAGCACTTTGGATCAAGGTCCGGTGCATGCTGCTGGGCAATTAGCGCATTGGTATTGGCTGGATTTCCAACCACCAGCACTTTCACCTGACGGCTGGCATGTTCATTCAGCGCACGACCCTGCGGACCGAAAATCGCTCCATTGACTTCCAGCAATTCCTTGCGTTCCATCCCGGCACGCCGCGGACGCGACCCAACCAGCAGCGCGTAATCTGCATCCTTGAACACCACGTTCAAATCGGCGCTGGCAACAATACCGGCCAGGGTCGGAAAGGCGCAATCTTCAAGCTCCATCACCACACCTGCCAGCATTGGCATGGCTGCCTCAATTTCCAGCAAATGCAAAATCACCGGCTGGTCCGATCCGAGCATGTCACCCGAGGCAATACGAAACAGCAGGGAATAACCAATCTGGCCGGCAGCACCAGTAACCACCACGCGAACAGGAGCTTTCATCAGTTTCATCTCCACAAACGTCACAGGATATTCTTAAAAGGGAAATCAGCAGGCTCAGTTCGCTGCATCCAGCAGTGTGTTCCACGCCTTTACACGCTCGGCTTGTTTAGCCAGCACAGCATCCACGTCTCCTACCACACTCAGTTTCTCAATGCTATCACCCTGTTGAATCGCATTAACCATGGTCTGGTCTTCAGCACTAAGCACCTCACCAAACACGCTATGTTTGCCATCGAGCCAAGGCGTCGCGCCATGAGTAATAAAGAACTGGCTGCCATTGGTCCCCTTGCCGGCATTGGCCATCGACAACACGCCGGGTTTATCATGACACAGGTCGGGGTGGCATTCGTCCTCAAATCGGTAGGGTGGACCACCGGTCCCGTTACCCAGCGGGCAACCACCCTGAATCATAAAATCAGCAATGACACGATGAAACGACAACCCATCGTAATAGCCACGACATGCCAGATTGACAAAATTGGCTACTGTCAGTGGCGCTTTGTCTTCATGCAGACGTAGATGAATTGGACCTCGACTGGTTTGCATGGTAACCTGAATACTCATCCCTATTCCCTGTAACTCAAATTGACTATAAAAATAAAAAGCCGAACCAAGTCGGCACCGTAGTCGTTTAGGATAACCGTTTTCGGCGTCTTATGTGTTTTGTGCGTGACCACGCGTCCTGGTTCCCCCCTTTTGGAGGAGCCAAGACGCGCATGTGCCAATCACTCCACCGCAAATTCCTTGAGATGGGAGCATGATTGTGGCCAAGTCCCGTATAATGGATCCTTCTCTTTTCCCCGTTGCAAAGGACGGCTTTCATCGCCGTTCAGGCTGTCTTTAATCATGTCCATCGAAAATCTGCGCAATATTGCCATTGTCGCTCATGTTGATCACGGCAAAACCACCCTCGTCGATCAGCTGCTGAAACAGTCTGGCACGTTTTGTGAACGCACCGTGCTAACCGAACGCGTGATGGACTCAAACGACCAGGAAAAGGAGCGTGGTATCACTATTCTGGCCAAGAACACGGCCATCGCCTGGCAAGGCTACCGTATCAATATTGTCGATACCCCAGGACACGCCGATTTCGGTGGCGAAGTGGAACGCGTGTTGTCCATGGTAGACACCGTTTTGCTTTTAGTAGACGCCATGGACGGTCCCATGCCACAAACCCGTTTCGTGACCCAAAAGGCCTTTGCCATGGGATTTAAACCCATCGTGGTGATTAACAAGGTAGATCGCCCTGGTGCTCGCCCCGAATGGGTGGTAGAGCAGGTCTGGGATCTGTTCGACCGTCTCGACGCTACGCCTGAACAGATGGAGTTTCCAATCGTCTACACCTCAGCCTTAAACGGTTACGCCAGTCTCGACGAACAGGTACGTGAAGGAAACATGGTACCGCTTTACGAAGCCATCGTGCAGCACACCCCCCCCCCCGCGGTGGATACGGAAGGACCGTTCCAGATGCGTATCAGTCAGCTCGATTACAACAACTTTGTGGGCGTGATCGGTATTGGTCGTATTCAGCGCGGCACCCTGAAGCGCAACATGCCCATCATGGTGATCAACCGCGACGGCAAGAAACGCCAAGCCAGGGTCCTTCAGGTTATGGGCTTTATGGGTCTGGAGCGTGTTGAGCAAGCAAGCGCTGAAGCCGGCGACATTGTGGCCATTTCCGGCATCACCGAACTGGCTATTCCCGACACCGTAACTGCACTTGATACCCCCGAAGCACTGCCTGCATTAAGCGTGGACGAACCCACGATCAGCATGACGTTTCAAGTCAACAATTCGCCATTCGTCGGCAACAAGGAGCTAAGTGGAGGCAAATTCCTGACCAGTCGCCAACTGAAAGATCGTCTGGAACGCGAACAGCTTCACAACGTCGCATTACGCGTTGAACAGGGATCGGATGCCGACCGGTTTCTGGTCTCCGGTCGCGGCGAATTACATCTGTCTGTGCTTATCGAGACCATGCGCCGCGAAGGTTACGAACTGGCGGTATCACGTCCGGAAGTTATCATCAAGGATATCGACGGACAAAAAATGGAACCGTTTGAACAATTGGTGATTGACGTAGAAGACGTTCACCAGGGAGCTGTAATGGAGCGCATAGGCCTGCGCAAGGGACAGCTGGAAAATATGGTGCCCGATGGTAAGGGTCGGGTACGCCTTGAATACATCATTCCAGCGCGTGGCTTGATCGGCTTTCAAAACCAGTTTAGGACTCTCACCCAGGGTTCTGGTCTGCTTTTCCATGTGTTTGACCATTACGGCCCGAAGCAGGAAGGCTCCATTGCGAAGCGTCCCAACGGCGTGATGATCGCCAACGCCGGTGGAACAACGCCAGCTTACTCGTTGGGACCACTACAGGAGCGTGGCAAACTGTTCGCCGCTGAAGGCGACCAGGTGTATGAGGGGCAGCTGGTTGGCATTCATGCCAAGGATAACGATCTCACCGTCAATGTGATCAAGCCCAAACCGCTCACCAATATGCGCGCCGCTGGCAAGGATGATGCCATCCAGTTGACGCCAGCCACCAAGTTTTCGCTTGAACAGGCGCTCGACTTTATTGACGATGACGAATTGGTAGAAGTGACGCCGAAAGAAATCCGCCTGCGCAAGAAACATCTAACCGAAAATGCACGCAAAAAAGCGTCTCGTGGTGGCTAGGTTGTTGACAGGCTGTCGAAATACGCGATACCACGCACGATCCATAGAGGAAAATACCGCTCATACGCACACTTGTGTTATGCCAAAAAAACATCTAGAGTGAACTGCTTTCTTCAGGTGGTCCTGCCGTGTGTGGCATGCAATCTTGCCTGGAAGTAACGTTTCTGCGGCTATGTAGCTCAGCCGGTTAGAGCACAGCACTCATAATGCT
>JAAXIA010000176.1 GCA_012270595.1 Rhodanobacteraceae bacterium
CACGTGTGCTGGAACTGCCCACGATAATACGGTCTGGTCGCATGCAGTCGTTGACTGCATCGCCCTCCTTCAAAAACTCGGGGTTGGAGACCACATCAAACTGGATGGCAACTCCCCGTACACGGAGTTCAGTGCTAATTGCTTCGCGCACAATCCCGGTCGTTCCTATCGGAACTGTCGACTTGTTGACAATGACACTATAGTGCCTGAGCTGCTGACCTATCGTGCGGGCCACCTCAAGCACGTAGCGCATATCGGCACTACCGTCCTTCTCTGGTGGCGTCCCTACAGCAATAAACAATAGCGAACTGCGCGCAATGACAGAGGCAGGATCGGTGGTAAAGCGCAGTTGCCCACTAGCATGATTGCGTCGGACAAGCGGCTCAAGACCCTGCTCGTGGATAGGAATCTCCCCCCTATCCAGTCGTGCCACCCGCTGGGCGTCGATATCCACGCATACAACACGGTTACCCATTTCTGCCAAACAGGCACCGGTAACGAGACCCACATAGCCGGTGCCAAAAATAGTGACTGCCATAATTTCACTTTGAATCTTAAATGGCGAAAGACGGCACATGCTAGCAGGCGCGGCATGACAGAAGCTAGCCAATCTGGGTAAAAACAGATCAGGAAACTCAAGGCGCATCCCTTTGAGGATGGCCTCGAGGTCCAGTCCGGTGGACGGCAAGGCCTTGCAAACAGCCCCTGCCGACAGGAAGATCTGATCTGATCAGACCTTCCCCTGATTTTTCTATAACTTACTTGCTGTGCTTGGCAGGGGCCTTGGCCGGCACGATGCTGGAGAGCGTCACATCAAAGATCAGTGTCGAGTTCGGCGGCAGCTGACCACCAGGCCTTGCTCCATAAGCAAGATTACCTGGAATGAAGAGCTTGTAGTGCGCACCAACGTGCATCAGCTGCAAACCTTCACGGAAGCCAGGGATCACGTTGGCCAGTGGGATGGAAACCAGGCCACCGCCGGGATGCTTCGATGAATCATCAAACACTTTGCCGCTAAGAAGTTTGCCCACGTACTTCACTTTCACCGTGTCGGTGACTTTGGGGTGCGGGCCATGTCCTCTGGACAATACCTGATACTGAAGCCCCGACGCTGTCACTTTCACGCCACGTACTTTGCGATTCTTGGCCAAAAAAGCCTTGCCAAGAGCTGCGTTTTTGGCTGCTTTCTTATCAAATCGCGCTTTGAGTTTGGCCTGCAATTGCTTAATGAAAGCAAGCTTGACCTTACGGTATCTGGCATCAGACATGCGCGACTTCTTACCCATCAACACTGCTTTCACCGTGCGCGCCACAATAGCCGGGTCAATCTCCTCCCGCACAACGGGCGGCAACGATTTGGCCAGATCCATACCGACCACATGACTGGCCTGGGCCTTGCTCACCTTGGTGATCTTGCTGGCCTTGACCAGCTTGCTGGCATTGACTTTCTTGCTGCCATGAGCTGCGACACTGGCCATCATACCCAGCGTCAAGGCAAGTGCAGTTGCAGTCAATGCAGAACGTAACCGATGTTTCATTCGTAACTCCCTATTGGACATATTTGATTAATAAATTAGCATACCAGACACCGCCTCATTTTAAGAGGAACGGCGCGTGCATTATTCCCGCACAGCCTACTCCTGACAACGATGTTCCAGCCTTCGACACTCAACATACCAACAAAGTTCAACAACACAATCGCCGTGCATCAATCATGCAGGTCATCCCCCTGGCGTTCCAGCGTATCACGCAATGCCGCCTGCAGGCGCGCGTGTAGCTTGATCAGTGAACGCCAAAGCACCAGTGCCAATGCCAGCACCCCTACTCCCACTGAAAAAATCAAGGGACGTGGGGGAAGAATCGTTGAGACCAGCGCGCCGACCAGAAGTGCCAGCAACACCAAGGCTGCCAGCGGAATAAGACGCGCCAGTACCTGCCGGATGGCATGTGTATAGCTGCCCGCAAAACGCTCACGAATACCCAGTTCCACAAGCAGCATGCCCAATGCTTCGGCTTTGCGATAGATGGCAACCAGAAAGGGCAGTGATAACAGTAAGGCCGTAGTCCAGATCAGGGTATGGCGCATCTCGCGATGGATGCCAAACTGCGCGAACCAGCCCCAACCACGTGCGTTAACGTACAAACCCAGGCTAAAAAGAGCGACCACCAGCATCACGTTGACAACGATGTGCAAAAACAGGCGCCGAAACACTGGCGCAAGCGTTGTGCTTTCCATCACCGGATTCACGTTCTCCAGCCAGGTGCTGTAGCTGCCTAGCAGTAAACGCAAAGGTTGTGGTAACAGCTTGCGCCCCACGCGCATCAGGGGACCTGTTGCGCGTATCAGATAGGGCGAAGAGACCATGCAAATCAGTGCACAGGCCACGGTAAGTGGATAAACGAAACGGCTCACGGTGCCCAGCGACAAGCCCAGGCTTGCGATTACGAAAGAAAACTCACCGATCTGCGCCATACTCAAGCCCACCCGCAAGGAGGTGCGCGGGTCATAGCCAACAAAGAAGCAGCCCAGACTACAGGCCAATGTCTTTCCCAGGATCACTACCACCGCGATCAAAAATGCTGGCAAGGCGTAGTGCACAAGCATCACCGGATCAATCTTGAGACCAATAGCCACAAAAAAAAGCGCGGCAAACATGTCCCGTAACGGCTCCATCATTTTCAGCACACGCCCAACGTGACGCGCTTCGGCAACCACCACACCGGCCAGAAACGCACCCAGTGCCACACTAAATCCCAGGCGGGCGGCCAGCAAACTGGCACCAAAACAGATACCAAGCACACTAACCAGCAGCATTTCCCCGTTGCCAAAACCGGCAACGTGATCCACCAGCCGCGGCAACAGAAGCAGGCCGGCCAGCAGCCCCACCACCACAAACAAGCCCAAATTACCGATCAGGCTGAAAGCGGTGCTCGTTTCTACCACCCCACCGATAGCCAAGGCAGTTAACAGGGTCAGAATCAAAATGGTGAGCATGTCCTCGGCGACCAGCATCCCCACCACCACACGCGCGAATGGCCACTTTTTCATCCCACTTTCGCTTAAGGTACGGGTGGCAACCATGGTTGACGATAAAGACATAATCGCGCCCAGAAACAGGCCATTGCGTGTACCCCAGCCAAAACTTATGCCCAGCATGTACCCCACCCACAGCATAAAGGCGACTTCAATCACAACCACCACCAGCACACCCTTACGCATCTGGCGTAATTTACGAAGACTAAACTCTAACCCCAGGGTGAACATAAGCAGCACCACGCCAAGATTGGAGATGTCACTGATGGTCCGTGCGTTAGTAACCAACACTCCTGGTGTATGCGGACCAATCAACATCCCCGCCAAGATATAGCCCGGCAACACCGGCAAACGCAACCAGTGCAGCAGGACTGTAGTCGTGCCTGCTGTCAGCATGACCATGGCCAAATCCCGGATTAAACCTACGTTGTGCATAACCTCAACCTGCGCAGCGCCACGAAGTCTGCGCATAGATTGTAAGAGGAACTGTCGTCCAGTTATCTCAAAAACGCAAACAAACCTGATCGAACCTGACCGAAAAATCTTCTGTAAAACTTAGCAGAGGAAGGAATGAAAGGGGATGGCTTTTCGTTCAGAAAAGCATGGTTCTGCTAAAAAAAGCTTGATTCGAGGACACACTTCACCTACAATTATCGGCTTGCAATTGATTGGGGCCATAGCTCAGATGGGAGAGCGCCTGCATGGCATGCAGGAGGTCGGCGGTTCGATCCCGCCTAGCTCCACCAAAATACCTTCCTTGGTCCCCTTCGTCTAGAGGCCTAGGACTC
>JAAXIA010000204.1 GCA_012270595.1 Rhodanobacteraceae bacterium
CCTGCCGAGATGGTTCAGGTCACTCTGGACTCACTGGCCGCGCTGGATTATGCCAACTTTGAAGTGCTGCTGATCGACAACAACACCAAAGATCCAGCGGTTTGGGGGCCAGTCAAGACATACTGCGAGAAACTGGGCAGTCGTTTTCGCTTCTTCCATCTCGATCCCTGGCCCGGTTTCAAGGCTGGTGCGCTAAACTTTGGTTTGCAGGAAACTGATGCAGAAACCGAAGTTATTGCCGTGATCGACGCCGACTATGTGGTACGACCAGACTGGCTAGCCAGTCTCACTGCCCATTTTGAGGACCCCAGCGTCGCAGTGGTGCAGTGCCCACAAGCGCATCGCGATTTTGAACACAACCGCTTCCGGCGTATGACCGCCTGGGAGTTTGACGGCTTCTTTCGCATCGGCATGCATCACCGCAACGAGCGCAACGCCATCATTCAACACGGCACCATGACCATGGTGCGGCGATCGGCGCTGGAGGGAACCGGCGGCTGGTCGGAATGGACCATCTGTGAGGATGCTGAACTGGGACTGCGCCTGATGCACGCCGGCTACGAGTTGGTCTACGTCGATGAACTGATGGGCAAAGGTTTGACTCCCGCCGACTTCAAAGCTTATAAAAGCCAGCGTTACCGTTGGGCATTTGGTGCGATGCAGATCCTTAAAGGTCACTGGGACTGGATGACCCAAAAAGGCCCGCTAGGTATAGGACAGCGTTTCCATTTTCTCACCGGATGGTTTAGCTGGTTCGCCGACGCACTCCACCTGATTTTTACCTTGATGGCGATTTTCTGGACCACCGGCATGGTGGCCTTCCCCGAAACATTCAGCCTGCCGATGCAATTGTTCCTGATTCCGGTCATCGGCTTTTTTTTCGCCAAAGCCATCTTTGGCATTGTTCTCTACCGCGCCCGTGTTCCCTGTGGCTGGTACGACACGCTCATGGCCTCGCTGGCCAGCATGGGGCTGTCACATGCCATTGCCCGCGGCATTTTGCATGGACTCACCCGTAAAAAGACCGCATTCGTGGTCACTGCCAAGAGCCGCTCAGCAGGTGGTTTGAGTCTGGCCACTTTTGCGCCAGTGCGCGAAGAGTTGATGATGGCCTGTGCACTGATACTGTGCGTCATCGGCATGAGTCGTGCCTACGGAACACGATACACCGAAAGCACACTGTGGGTCTTCATCCTGCTTGCACAATCCATTCCCTATTTCTCGGCAGTGACCGGTGCCTGGATCGCGCACCGCAGTGGTGACAGAGTCGGCTAAGGAGCGCTTGAAAAAAACGCGAGGTGCATTTGTATCTGCAAGAACAGTGATGCGGTGCGACTGTGCTGCATCACTGGTAATCCATATGGTGATTTTATTTAAGAAATAGCTTGTAGCCTGAATGTAAACTCAAACCGCAGTTTCTGCCAACCAGATTAAACGCATTAATGGTTTCGCACCATTTCCCATCTCTCAAGAAGATATTAAAAACCTTTCGCGAAGTCCTTACAGGGCATCCCACCTGCCTTCAGCGCAACACTGAAGGACCATACATGTTGTGATAGCCGGTGGAGCCGTATTGACCAATGCTAAAGTCAATCATGGTGCCGTGTTGCGTTAGGACAGAAGGACAAACTCTTCTCTTTTAAGCCATCGTTGCTGTTTTATCAAGAAAGACACATTTATCCGGCACCCTACCGTGGCGTGTCTCTTGGCGTTATGTTCTATGGATTGTTAAGGATGAAGGAAGGCAATTTTTCAGAACTGCCCTCAAGCATGCAAGTACCCATCGTCGGCAGCGTGCGGCGACGCACCACGTGCCTTGTTGGCACGACCATTGAGCACCAATGTTTGAGCGAGCAAATCGTGAAGCCCCTGTTTGCGTGCAGTAAAAGCCACCGCGATATAGCAAATAGAAGGCAAAAACACCATGAATGGCAGGATCCCAACGCATGCACTGCTCAGTCGAACCAGATTGCGTGCAGCAGCCCGCCATAAACCCAGACGCTTCCCGCTCAGGTCACTTACCCGCAAACCCAGCGCAAGCTTGCCGGGCGTTGCCTGAAACCGCGAACACTCAAATAACACATAATAGGCAAAAACAATAAGCAAACCCATCAACACCGACGGACGCACTGCTACCCCGTATTCAACCAGGGCGACCTGGATTGCAACGTGATCTTGAACTTGCGTGACCAGGTGCTCAAAAGCACTAAAACCTCCCAGTTTCATAAGCACGATAGCTTTCGGAAACAGCAGGATCAGCCAGTCGATGATAAAGGCCAATGCGCGCTTCCAAAATCCAGCATAGTCCTGGCATCGCTCAAGGTTTTCCCGAAAGGGCGATGGCGTGCCGCCCTCACCCATGTCAGATGTATTGGCCTCAGGCATAGACGCTGCACATACCTCGTCGGGAAACAACGCCGACAAGGCTTGCCAATCGGCTAAACCCTCATGCCAGGCCAAGTCGTCAGGGTTCAGTCGACCATCGCGCAACCACTGCCGCACATCCACCTCCTTGTAGGGGCCATGGCGCTCGTGATTGCGTCCAATCCACACATCCATCTTCATACTCCCATCATTTGGTTTGGCTGCTAACTGATAACGTACTATTTACAAGAATCAAAATAAACGTGCGCTCTTCCTAGCCAACATGTGCTCGGCGTCCAAACCCTTTTTTGTACAGGCTCATTTATGTAGAGTCAATCATGTATGATGAACGGCAAGCGCTCATCAAAACCGTACAGTCAAGAACTTCAGGATTGTTTCACGGGTTATAAAAACGACACGAATACGCGTGTGTCTTATAC
>JAAXIA010000178.1 GCA_012270595.1 Rhodanobacteraceae bacterium
AACCCCGCCAGGTCCGGAAGGAAGCAACGGTAGTGAATGATTCGGGTGCCGGGGCCTGGCTGGCGGAGTCGCCACCTTATTCTTGCCATAAGTGGCGACAAGGCATATGGCAGGTTGGCTCAGTGCCCGAGGTGGCGCAATGGCTTGCCTGCCATAAGATTGCGCTCAATGTGCAGTAGCGTGGTATTTTTCGTCTCTGGCACCATGAACAAGGTTAACAAAATGAACGTTACGTTCAGTGAGGCGTAGATAAGGAAGGTGCTGGATGAACCGATAGTTTTGATGAGTGGGAAGAAAGAATAGTTTATCGCACTGTTTGCCGTCCAGTTGGCAAAGGTTGAGAAACCGATGCCAAAATCACGCCCTTTGAGGGGTTGAATCTCCGAGCAGATCGCCCATATCACCGGGCCAGCCGACATGGCAAAACCGAGGATGAAGAGCAGTATCATCGCGACGCTAAGGCCTCGCCATCCCGTGCTGTGGATGCCAAGGTGCATTGTGGCGCTGACGACGCCAAGGCTGATGCCCATCACTGCAAAACCAGTCAGCAAAATCGGCTTCCGCCCCAGTCGCTCGATGACTGCAATAGCGAGCACAGTGCCCAGCACGTTGACCAGTCCCACGGCAGTGGCGAGCCACATCTGTACCGTGGTGGCGTAACCCATATGCTGAAAGATGCGTGGCGCGTAGTACATGACTACGTTGATGCCGGTGAGCTGTTGCACAATCTGAAGGAGCATGCCGAGCCCCACCGAACGGCGGAAGTTTCGATTTTCCAGAAACATATGCCAGCCGCGTTGCGGTAATTTGAGCTGCTCGCCAATCTCGCTAATGACGTATTCCACCGTTTCTGGACTATCGGTGAGCTTGTAAAGTACGGATTCAGCCTCCTTGCGTCGGTTCTTCATCATCAGCCATCGTGGACTTTCTGAAAGCGCTGTACCGCCGAGCAGGAACAGTGTGCCCGGGATGGCGACAATACCCAGCATCCAGCGCCAGTTGCTTGCGTAGCTGAAGGCGGTATCGGATAGAAAACCCAGAAAAGCACCGATGTTAACCATAAGTTGGAACATCGAAATCATCGCCCCTCGCATGGATTCGGGTGCAATTTCAGCCAGGTAGAGTGGCGCGGTGAAACTGCCGATACCAATGGCCAGGCCCAACATGATGCGTCCTGTCATGATGACGGCTATGCCTGGTGCAAAGCCACATGTCAGCGAACCGGCGACGCATAGTAAGGCGCCAATGACCAACGTAAGGCGTCGCCCCAGATAACTGGACAGGAAACTGGCCCCTAGTGTTGCACCCATGGCGGCTGATAGCGTTGTCAGGCTGATAACCCAGGATAAGCTGGTGTCATCGATGTCGAAATTCTTTTTGAGAAAGGGCAGGGATCCGGAAATCGAGCCCATATCAAGGCCTAGCATCAACCCTGCCAGGGTGGCGATAATGCAGCTAAACAAAATGGTTGCCGTGGCGCGTGGTTTACTGGTATCCCATGGTGTTGTGGAAACGCTCACGAATGTTGTTTGGTCAGAAGGCATACGCTTTTCCCTCCAACGATTATTTATGTACAGAGGGTGGAGTTAAAACGCAGTGGATTGTGCAACCACGGAAATCAACGAGTGCCTTGAGAGTGAACTATACACGCGAGCGTATCAACGTGCGTATCATTTTACGTTGCCCATGGCATGACAGTTGGCAACTCAGGTGAGTGTTGGCCTGAACTCTGGTATTGGCCTCGAGGAGGTTGATGCCGCCGATGCTTTTTAAGCCAGGAAAAACTTACGCCGAGTCACGATGCGCTTTAAGTATAGGCTTGAGGTGTGTGCGGTTCTCTGCACCTGGCAAAAGGATTCTTTCACGACCCAGGCAAAGCCTGGGTCCACATGGCGGGCTGCCTGGCCAGCACCAGGCAAGATAGCCTTGCGTGCGGTTACTGTGCATTGGTTACCGTTACCAACGCCAGCGTGCAGCAAGCCTTGTGATTCCAGCGCGAGTTGCCGCCTGGGTCACCGATACGGCACCTGAAAATACGGATCTCCAAGTGCCGTGGATCATAGAGCAGCTGCTTTACATCAATGGGCGCAATGGATATCAGCGTCCGATACGACGCAGTGGCCTGCCTTCCATAAGATTATGCTCGATATGCTCAAGGCTGATGCCTTTGGTTTCCGGCACTAGCGCCAGGGTAAACAAAATGAATAGCGCATTGAGGGCAGCATAGATCAGGAAGGTTTTGGATGCACCGATACCGTTTAGTAAGGGCAAAAAGGTGAAGCCCACGACACTGTTTGCCGCCCAGTTGGTAAATGTGGAGCAGCCGATGCCGAAGTCGCGCCCTTTGAGGGGCTGAATTTCCGAACAGAGCGCCCACACCAGCGGACCAGCTGACATGGCGAAGCCGACGATGAAGATCAGTAACATAACCACGGTAAAACGTTGTTGCCCTGGAGTATGCAGCCCCATATGCATCATGGTGCTGACGACTCCCAGGCCAATGGCCATGACCACAAAACCTACAACCAGTATCGGCTTGCGTCCCAGTCTATCGACCAGAGCGATGGCGATAAAGGTGGCCAGCACGTTGACCAGGCCCACGATAGCGGTAAACCACATCTGCGCCGTGGTGGCATAACCCATGTTCTGGAAGATACGCGGTGCGTAGTACATCACCACATTCATGCCGGTAAATTGTTGTACGATCTGGAGCAAAATGCCCAGCCCCACCGAGCGGCGGAAGTTCGGGTTTTCCATGAACATATGCCAGCCGCGCTGCGGAGTCTTAAGTTGATCGTGAATTTCGCCGATGATGTGTGTCACAGTTTCATGGTTGCCGGTGAGTTTGTGCAGCACGGACTCGGCTTCCTTGTGTCGGCTCTTCATCATCAGCCAGCGTGGACTTTCCGGAAGCGCTGTCACGCCGAGCAGAAACAGCACGCCCGGGATGGCGATGACACCCAGCATCCAGTGCCAGCGACCTGAATAACTGAAAGCGGTATCGGACACAAAGGCCAGAAAAATGCCAATGGTGATCATCAGCTGGTAGGTTGAGATCATCGCGCCTCGAATGGACTCGGGTGCAATTTCAGCCAGGTACAGTGGCGCGGTGAAACTGCTGATACCAATGGCCAGCCCCAACATGATGCGCCCTATTATGATGACGCCCACGCCTGGTGCAAAGCTGCATACCAGCGAGCCGGCGACGAATAGCGAGGCACCAAGGATCAACGTGAGGCGGCGTCCCAGAGAATTGGACAGGAAACCGGCCCCCAGTGCACCAATTGCAGCACCTGCGGTCATTATGCTGACGATCACGCCAAGGGTCGTATCATCGACGGCAAAATCCCTTTTAATAAAATGCAGGGCACCAGAGATCACCCCCATATCCAGGCCGAACATCAGTCCAGCCAGAGCCGCGAGAATGCAGGTGAATATAGCGGTGGTTTTGATGCGCACCGTGGTCGTGTCCTGCGGGGCTGTCGAGATATTACCGGATGTTGCTGCGTAAGAATCCATGTTCTTGATTTCCCCAAATGGTCGTTGTATATGAAAAAAACCTGTGGTTGTCAACACAATTCGTTATGCGTAACAAATCTTTAAATGGACGTGTTGCGGAACAAAATCAGCGACGCTAGAGCAAGTCATCTGGATCAAGTCATAAAGTTCATGGCATGCTCATCCTTCCGATGCTAAGGAATCTCTGATCTATTCAG
>JAAXIA010000135.1 GCA_012270595.1 Rhodanobacteraceae bacterium
CAATGGGCGGATATGGACCAATATCGGCTCTGGCCCCGCAGGTATTTTATTTAACCATGCCATTTACACTGCAACACACGATGCGCAAGGAAGAATTTATGTAGGTGGATACTTTAGCAACCATGCTGGAAACCAATATGTCGCCAGTTATGACGGGCATCTCTGGAGCACTATTGGAAGCGGCCCCGTAGCCAGAAAATTTGATAACGCATCGATTATGGACCTGACTTTTGATGTTAACGGCAGGCTTTATGCTGGAGGATACTTCGCCAATAAGCAAGACCATGTTTATGTTGCCAGATACAATGGCAACATCTGGAGCGATATTGGATCCGGTCCAAGTGCTAGCCCCTTTGAATTTCGTGACTTTATTGATGTATTAGCTTTCGATGCCAGTGGCCAACTCTATGTAGGCGGGTACTTTAGAAACAACTCAAAGCACCAATACATTGCCAAATACAACGGCTATAGCTGGAGCAGCATCGGCGATGGGCCCAGTAATACCCCATTTAATGGAAGCATCAGGGCTATGGTTATTGACAAATCCGGGAAAATCTACGTCGCTGGTGACTTTTATGCAAGTCGTCAGTATGTAGCCAAATACGATGATGGCACCTGGACCAGCCTCGGCCATGGCCCCGAAAGCTGTCCATTTAATTCAAGTATCCAGTCTTTAGCCCTTGATGCCGAGGGAAAACTCTACGCAGGTGGTTTTTTTATAAACAAACAGCACCATGAATACGTCGCTCAATATCACGACGGCAACTGGCGTAGTATCGGTGATGGTCCTGAAGACAACCCATTTAATGGATTTATTTACGCTTTAACCTTTGATGCAGCCGGCAAGCTCTATGTGGGTGGGAGATTTACAAATAAAGAAGGGCATCAGTATATCGCCAGCTATGACCGTCATCACCACCACTGGAGCAATATTGGATCCGGCCCCGGCATGACACCGTTTAATGATGAAATAGAATGGATAAAAACCGTCAACCTGCTTCACATCAAAATGAAGCACCCAGACACAACATGACAAGCCCGGGTTAAGTCAGCTACGCGGGAAGGGTCAACACCAGGAAGGACCTTCCCGCGTCCCTTTAAAGGGTGCAAAAGGGGATGGTCCCCAAAAAACGGCATGTACGCACCCATCCCACCCCAACACCGCAGATCCCGCTTAAAGAAGTGTGCCCGTACCAGGTTACACATTAAATAGAAAGTGCATGACATCGCCATCCTGAACAAGATAATCCTTACCTTCCTTGCGCAAGCGCCCGGCAGCAGCGGCACCAGATGCACCTCTATAGCGCATAAAATCATCGTAGGCGACCGTTTCAGCGCGAATAAATCCCTTTTCAAAATCGCTGTGAATCACCTGCGCTGCCTGGGAAGCGCTCATACCACGTTTTATGGTCCAGGCGCGAACTTCCTTCGGTCCGGCAGTGAAAAAAGTTTGCAGATCGAGCAAGTTATAGGCGGCGCGAATCACCCGATGAAGACCCGGCTCGTCCAGGCCCAGCACCTTAAGAAACTCATCACGATCAGGGTCGTCGAGCTGAGTCAGTTCTTCTTCAATCGACGCGCACACGGGAACCACCTGCGTCTGTTCCGCTTCCGCCTGCCCACGCAATTGATCCAGATACGGGTTATTGCTGGAACCATCCTCGCTGACATTGGCGATGTACACCAGGGGTTTTAAGGTAAGAAGGCACAAATCCTTAAGTAGCGCCCGTTCTTCCGTATCCAGCGAAACACTACGCGCCGAATGCCCTTCAGCCAGTGCATTCATGAGTTTCTCCAGTAACGGCTTTTTTTCCAGCGCATTCTTCTCCTGGGTCTGGCTGGCGCGCTGAGCGCGGCTAAGCGCCTTCTCCACCGTTTCCAGATCGGCCAATGCCAGTTCGGTGGCGATCGTTTCAATATCGGCAAGCGGATCAACTCTGGCTGCAACATGCACGATGTCGTCATGATCGAAGCAACGAACCACGTGTGCCACTGCGTCCACTTCACGAATATGCGCCAAAAACCGGTTACCCAAACCCTCACCTTTGGACGCACCAGCAACCAAACCGGCAATATCAACAAACTCCACCACCGTAGCTATCTGTTTCTGCGGCTGGACGATGGTCGACAAGGCATCCAGACGCGGATCGGGCACGGGCACCACGCCAACGTTTGGCTCAATCGTGCAGAACGGGAAATTGGCCGCTGCAACACCTGCCCTGGTAAGCGCATTAAACAAGGTGGACTTGCCTACATTAGGCAGGCCGACAATACCGCACCTGATACCCATAGAATTTCCCAAAGATGGTTAGTGAGTGGACAAGAAAACACGTCATTGGCTCACCCTCAAGGTCTTTTCTCAACTGGCATGCAGCGTCTGCCTGGCCTGATCGAACTGGTTTGTCACGATCAACGGCAGTACATCAAGAGCGCGCACGATGGCCGCCTCAATCAACACCGCATCGTTACCCTTAGGTGGGCTTAGCACCCAGTCGATCACCCTGTTGCGCTCACCGGGATGCCCAATACCAATACGCATGCGATGAAACCGCCCATGTCCTACATGCGCAAGGGTGTCACGCAGGCCATTGTGCCCGCCATGTCCACCATCAAACTTAAGCCGCACACTACCAGGTGGAAGATCAAGATCGTCGTGCACTAACAGACATTGCTCCGATGCGACCTTGTAATAGTGCAGTGCCGAAACCACGGCCGTACCCGTTTTGTTAATCCAGGTACAAGGCTTAAGCAGGCAAACCGGTGCACCACCTACCTGTACACGACAAAGGCCCGCGTGAAGTCTGCTTTGGACACTCCAACGCTCGCCCTGGGCGGTCGCCAAAGCATCCACCAACCAGAATCCGGCATTGTGTCGGGTTCTGGTGTACTCAGCACCGGGGTTACCCAGTCCAACAATCAGTCGTATACCTTTCATTTAAGGAATGCACACCGGCTTGCCTGCTTTGAGGTTAAGTGAAAGCCCTCACATCATCCCGCTCATAAGGAGATGAAAGCTAAAGCCCACCTTACTTCTTCGCTTCGTCGGTTGTCGGCGTACTCTCTTGCGCACTCTCTTCGCCGGAAACCTTCTCGACTTCCTCCTGCACCGTGTTCGTGGTGACCACCGTTGTATCGTGTGCGCTATCCAGGTGCAGGGCTGCAAGCTCGACACCCGCAGGCAGTTTGAGCTGCGACAAATGAATGATGTCGCCTGGTACTAGCTCACCCAGGTCAACTTCCAGGAACTCTGGCAGGTTCTTCGGCAAACAGGAGACCTCGACTTCGGTCACATTGTGTGAGATCACCACACCCGAAGTTTTGGCCGCCAGCGAACTTTCCTGGTTGAGGAAGTGCAAGGGTACATAGGTACGTATCGTTTCCTTTTCATTGATACGCAAGAAATCCAGATGCATCATCTGCTGCTTATATGGGTGCTTTTGCCAGTCACGCACCAGGACTTTCTGCACCTTGCCATCTATGTCAAGGTCGAGGATGGACGAGAAAAACCACTCATGCCTGGCGGCAAGCAGGATGGTATTGTGCTCAATCTGGATATTCTGTGGGGCTTGTTCAGAGCCGTAGACAACGGCGGGCACGAAACCGGCACGACGCAGGCGGCGGCTCGCACCTTTCCC
>JAAXIA010000065.1 GCA_012270595.1 Rhodanobacteraceae bacterium
CATCCATTGATCAGGGATTCCTTAGATGATGTTGCACCGGACAGTGGTCTGGTTGAGAAGGACGGTTGTTATGCCTGGCTGAAAGCTTAAGATGGGTAGAACGATCAACTGCGTTGGCCTGCTAGAATGCCAGCTTTTAAACAATTGTTGAAGATGACGATCGAGCGATGAGACAGGATTACAAGGACACGCTCCATTTGCCCCGGACGGAATTTCCCATGCGCGGCGATTTGCCAAGACGAGAGCCGCTCTGGTTGGCGCAGTGGGAAAAGGGTGGGCGTTATGGGAAGATTCAGCAGCATACCGCTGCGCGTGAGCGGGTATTTGTGCTGCACGATGGTCCACCCTACGCTAATGGCACTATCCATATTGGACATGCTCTCAACAAGATTTTGAAGGATATGGTCGTCCGTTCCAAACTGCTGACTGGTTATCGTGCGCCTTATGTTCCAGGTTGGGATTGCCATGGTTTGCCGATCGAGATGGCGGTAGAGAAGAAATTTGGCACTTCTGGCGAAAAGTTTGATGCCCGTGCTTTTCGCCAGAAGTGCCGTGAGTATGCCACCAGTCAGATTGACGCCCAGCGCTCTGGCTTTAAGCGCCTTGGCGTCTTGGGCGATTGGGAAAAACCTTATTGCACCAATGATTTTAGCTACGAGGCTGATATGCTGCGTGCACTGGCGAAGATTATCGCCAACGGTCATGTGAGTCGTGGTGCAAAGCCCGTTTACTGGTGTTTTGATTGTGGTTCGGCGCTGGCTGAAGCCGAAATTGAGTACGCCAATAAAGTTTCGTCGGCAGTGGATGTCGCCTATGAGGTCGTGGATCCAGAATTGCTGGCTGACCGCTTTCGTGTGGAGTTGCCAGCTCAGGCTTCCTTGAGTGTGCCTATTTGGACTACTACGCCATGGACCTTGCCAGAAAGTCAGGCCGTAGCCCTGGGTGCGGAACTGGAATACGTCCTGATAGAAGGTTTAATGCAGGATGGACAGCCGCTTTGGCTGGTGATTGCCAGCGCATTGGTGGAGCAGGTAGCCAAGCGTTATGGTATCGAAGATTTCAGGGTCGTGGGGAGTGCTTTGGGCACCAGACTCAGCGGTGCCTTGCTCAAACATCCGTTTTACCAACGGATGGTGCCTTTGGTGCTGGGTGATCACGTCAGTGATGAGGATGGCACCGGTGCGGTACATATTTCACCGGATCATGGGGTAGAAGATTTTCTGGTGGCACGCAGGTATGGTATCAGCCTGCTTGGCTATGTGGGTGCGCATGGCAGTTACTGTGCAGATACACCAAAAGCGGGCGATTTTGATCTGGCGGGCATGCACATATGGAAGGCCAATGACGCCATTGTGACGTTGCTGCGTGAACGTTCAAGGCTTCTTGCCCATGCCACGATCGAACACAGCTATCCGCATTGCTGGCGTCACAAAACACCGGTAATTTTCCGCGCTACGCCACAGTGGTTTATCAGCATGGAACAGGCGGGTTTGCGCGCGTTGGCTAGCTGTGCCATTGAAAACGTGCGCTGGGTACCAGGTTGGGGCAAGGAGCGTATCGCCAAGATGGTTGCTAATCGTCCAGACTGGTGCATCAGCCGCCAGCGCACATGGGGGGTGCCCATTGCGTTGTTTGTGCATAAGCGTAGCCAGGAGCTGCATCCCGATTCGGTGCAACTTCTGGAGCAGGTAGCAAAAAGCGTGGAGCGTGGTGGTGTCGATGCCTGGTACGACCTTGATCCGGCGGAGTTATTGGGGGGGCAGGCGAACGATTATGAGAAGGTCAGCGACGTGCTTGATGTCTGGTTTGATTCTGGTGTCACCCATTTTGCGGTGTTGGGGCGACGCTGCGAATTACAGCGTGGTACGGCGCGGTCATACCAGATCATGTATCTGGAGGGTTCCGATCAGCACCGTGGCTGGTTCCAGTCCTCGCTGCTTACCTCCAGCGCTATGTATGGGCGGGCACCTTATGACGAGGTACTGACGCATGGCTTTGTCGTAGACGCCGCAGGCCGCAAGATGTCCAAATCCCTGGGTAATGTGGTGATGCCGCAGCGGGTGATGGCCAGTCTTGGCGCGGACGTACTGCGATTGTGGGTGGCCTCGGTCGATTATCGGCATGAGATGAGCCTCTCCGATGAAATCTTGAAACGGGTTACGGATGGCTATCGTCGTATTCGTAATACGGCTCGCTTTTTACTGGGAAACCTTGACGGTTTCGATCCGGATCGGGATCTACTGAAGGTGGAAGATGGCCTGTTACTGGACCAGTGGGCTTTGCAGCAAGCCTATGATGTTCAGCAGGCGGTGATTGCTGCCTATGAGCGTTACGATTTTCCCGAGGTGGTGGCGCGGATACAGAATTTCTGCAGCAACGAGATGGGCGCGCTCTATCTGGATATCACCAAGGACCGCCTTTACACCATGCCTGGCAACAGTCATGGCCGACGTAGTGCGCAGAGTACAATGTACCGTATCGCCGAGGCACTGGTACGCTGGCTGGCACCGATTCTGGCTTTTACCGCCGAAGAAATCTGGCAGGCTCTGCCGGGCGAGCGTAGCGATAGCGTGCTTATGGAAACCTGGTATGGGGAGCTGCATGCCACACAGGGAACGCCTGCGCAGCGACGTTGGTGGAGTCAATTGCTGACCGTGCGCGAGTCGGTCTCGCGTATTCTCGAGGACATGCGTCAGGCCGGTCAGATCGGCTCGGCGCTGGAAGCCAGACTGGTTATTCATGCCGACGACGTGACCCTGGCGCGTTACGCCAGGGTAGCGGACGAACTGCGTTTTTTCTTTATCACTTCTGATGTCGCGTTACGCAAGCTGGGCGACCAGTGCCAGTGCCCCCAAGCTGTGCTTGTGGAACTGGAAGACAGTGAGGTTTGGGTGTCGGCTAGTGCCAGTGATGCAGGCAAGTGTGTACGTTGCTGGCATCGTCGTGATGATGTGGGTAGCCACAGTGAGCATCCACAACTGTGCGGTCGTTGTGTGAGCAATGTGGACGGACAGGGCGAAACAAGGTACTGGTTTTAAGCCAGCACTTTCTTGCCCAGCGCTTTCCATTTCAAGGAAACGGATGATTTCATGCCTGGTAAAAAACCACATGCACTGCCCTGGTTATTCCTCTCCTTTGCGGTTATGACGCTTGACCAGTTCAGTAAAGCATTGGTCTTGGGTCGGTTGCAAGTGGGTGTGTCGCATCCGGTGATCCCGGGATTGCTTAGCTGGACGCTTACCTTCAATCCGGGGGCGGCTTTCAGTTTTCTGGCGCAATGTGGTGGCTGGCAGCGCTGGTTGTTCGTGCTGGTGGCGTTGGTTATCAGCCTCATATTGGGCGCGCGCCTGGCCTATATCGCTCGCCACGACTGGCGCAGCGCCTTGCCTTTTGCGTTAATTATTGGGGGCGCGATGGGAAATATGATTGATCGCCTGCATGCCACTGGCGTTACCGATTTTATCGATGTGTATTATCGCAGATGGCACTATCCGGTATTCAATGTTGCTGATTGTGCTATTACGGTGGGCGCGGCGTTATTGGTGGTGTGTGGCTTGTTTGGCTCGGGAAAGCGTACGTGATAAGCAAGCGAGATATATAACATGAGGTGTATAACATTATGAATATTTTGCTTGCCAACCCCCGCGGTTTTTGCGCCGGTGTTGATCGTGCCATTGCCATTGTCGGGCGTGCACTGGAAGCCTTTGGTGCACCTATTTACGTGCGTCACGAAGTGGTACATAACCGTTATGTGGTTGAGAAGTTGCGGCGTAACGGCGCGGTGTTTGTCGAAGAATTACGGGAGGTTCCCGATGGCGCTACGCTTATTTTTAGTGCGCATGGTGTCCCCATGGCCGTGCGAGAGGAGGCCAGTCGGCGCCATATGAAGGTGTTTGATGCGACCTGTCCGCTGGTGACCAAGGTCCATATGGAGGTAGCACGGCTGGGCTACAAAGGTCGTAGCGTGATACTTATTGGTCATGCCGGTCATCCTGAGGTGGAGGGCACCATGGGGCAGTGGGATGCCGCTAATACGGGCCAAATCCTGCTGGTGGAGTCAGTGGCGGACGTGAACGTGCTGGTACCGAAGTTTCCTAAGCAGTTGTCCTATGTGACACAGACAACGTTATCGGTGGATGATACCAAAGCCATTATTACTGCGCTAAAGAAAAATTTCCCTAATATTGAAGGGCCACGCAAGGATGACATTTGCTACGCTACGCAGAATCGTCAAGATGCCGTGCGCCGCCTGGCTACCAAGGTCGATTTAATGTTGGTTGTAGGTTCGATCAACAGTTCTAATTCTAACCGTCTACGCGAGCTGGCGGAAAAGTATGGTGTGCGTACCTATCTGATTGATGGCGCTGAGCACATTAAGCAGGCATGGCTCGACGGCGTGGAGCACATCGGCCTTACCGCTGGTGCATCGGCTCCTGAAAAGCTGGTGCGTGAGGTGATTGCGCGCCTTCAGTCCTGGGGAGCGGGGGAGGTGTGTGAGTTGGATGGTGAGCCTGAAAATATCACCTTCGCCCTACCCAAGGGGCTGCGCATGGTGAGCGATTCCAGGTAAGGAACTGGCGGGTGCCTGAATGAGGCCCTGAAAGACCTGTGGCATACGCGAAAAAAAAAGGGAGAGTACGACGCATGTTCTCTCAAGAAGAAGATCATTTATCTTAATGCTGCATGAAAGATGTGGTGCCGGAAACAGGAGTCGAACCTGCGACCTACGCATTACGAATGCGCCGCTCTACCAACTGAGCTATTCCGGCAGTTGGCCGGTGAGTCTAAGCCTTAGCATGGTGTTGTGCAAGTATTTATCTGCTACACGGAAAAAACTATTTTTGGAAACGGTGCATGGCGGGTTAAAGGTGCATACTGTCAATCCGTTGTTATGAGCTTGCAGGTATGGCATACGTTGCGCAGCTTCGCATCCCGGCTACTTATATGCGCGGGGGAACCAGCAAGGGGTTATTCTTCCGACTACAGGATTTACCGTTATCGGCGCAAAAACCGGGCGTGGCACGAGACCGGCTGCTGTTGCGCGTGATTGGCAGTCCCGACCCCTATGGCAAGCAGATGGACGGTATGGGGGGCGGCAGCTCGAGCACCAGTAAAACAGTGATTCTCGCGCCAAGTAGTCGGCACGATCACGATGTGGATTATCTCTTTGGTCAAGTGGTGGTTGATCAGGCTTTTATCGACTGGAGTGGGAATTGCGGTAATCTTTCGGCGGCAGTGGGACCTTTTGCTATCGCACAGGGTTGGGTCGATCCCGTGAGGGTGCCGCGCAATGGTACGGCCACCGTACGTATCTGGCAGGCTAACATCGGCGAAACGATTATTGCCCATGTGCCGATGTGTGCCGGCCAGGTGCAGGAAGATGGCGATTTTATGCTCGATGGAGTGGCGTTTCCTGCTGCCAGTCTGCAACTGACATTTATGGAGCCGTCTGCTGGAAAAGATGGGATAAGAAAGCCACTATTTCCTACTGGCCGCCTGGTTGATGATCTGGACGTGCCGGGCGTGGGTAGGCTCAAGGCAAGCATGATTGATGCGGGTATTGCGACCCTCTTCGTTGAAGCTTCTGCCCTTGGGTTTACTGGAACCGAGCTGCAAGAGAGCATCAACGGCGATAGCAGGGCGTTGGCCATGTTCGAGACCATTCGGGCTTATGGCGCGCTGTGCATGGGGCTGATTGATTCAATTGAAGACATCGCCAAGCGACCGCATACCCCAAAACTGGCTTTCATCGCCGGACCGACCGATTACATGACATCGCGTGGCCAATTCGTGGAGTCCACGGATATTGACCTCTTGGTACGTGCCGTGTCGATGGGTTGCCTGCATCATGCCATGATGGGAACCGTGGTCGTAGCTACTGGCGCGGCAGCGGCTGTTCCCGGCACGCTCGTCAACCTGGTGGCAGGTGGCGGTGGGTGCGGTCGTGTATCTTTGCGTATCGGGCATCCTTCGGGCACGCTGCAAGTACGCGCCGAAGCGGTGCAGCGTGACGAGGGTAGCTGGTGTATCACCAAGGTAAGTATGTATCGCAGTGCGCGGGTGTTGATGGAAGGCTGGGTGCGTATTCCGGCGATGTGACCGTATCTTCGCACGGAAGCTTTATCTGGCGGGGAGCGCCTCTGTCGATTTTATTTATAAAGATGTTCTGCCCAAAGGGTGTTGACCCAGTTTTCTCCTGTTCAGATTATTTCATGGCTATCGTCGCTCCAGCTTGATTTACCATGGGCCAATCAAGCTGTATAAGCCCTTAATCAAGGGTCTGGCAGGGCCACGGACGCCATAAATAGTGATCTCATTTTTCGTTTTGAGACGCCCGTAAATCCCCGACTGCTCGACACGATATTCAGGCAGGGTGTTGCATAGACGTTTGCACTTGTTTTGATTTCCTTTCGAGGCAATACATTATGACGGATGGAAAGCACATTGTTGCTTTATGCTGTGATTGTTGCGTCATAGTCAGGTCATACCTTTACACATCGTGTTTACTTGTTTGGAAATTACGGCGTTGGTACTCGCGCCAGCGCCGGCGTGACCCGTCGCGGGCAGATGGATCGGCACTGACAATTTCCAGCACCCGTTGCCCCGGCTCACGTGGGCATTCATCACGCAGGTTGATCGTCAGCGGGCGCGGGAGCGTATCGATCCCTGGGGGTACGATTAGCACGGTAGCCTCCATATCGTCGTCATCGCCGGCAAGCTGATGCGGAATAAAAGCATCATCGTCGAAGGCCCACAGCAGGTCGTCTAGCGTTTCCGCCTGAGCGTAGTCACGGCAAAGAATTAAGGTTGGCTCATGGGCCGAGCAGGCTTTTTTCGCGAATTCGCACACCAAGCGCAGTGGCTGCTCACGAAAATGTGGTTTGTCGATTAGGTAGAAGTCAGCACGCATAAGTCTGAAATGATTTCTCGAGCAGTCCTGGCGCGAGTAGGATCCTCGCTGCTACCCGCGCCAGAGAACATGATCAGGACAGACTACGGTCGATGAGCCATTGGGCTAGCAAGGGGACAGGGCGCCCGGTGGCTCCACCTTTGCGACCATCCTTCCAGGCGGTACCGGCGATGTCCAGATGTGCCCAGCGCTGACCCTCGGTGAAACGCGACAGGAAACAGCCGGCGGTGATCGTGCCGGCTGTTTTGCCACCGATATTGGCGAAGTCAGCAAAGCCAGATTCCAGTTGTTCCTGGTAGTCGTTCCATAGCGGAAGACGCCAGGCGCGATCCAGTGTAAGCTCGCCAGCACGGAGTAATTCAGCAGCGAGGTCGTCATGTTTGCTCATCAGACCGCTGGCATGTTTTCCAAGTGCAATGACACAGGCACCGGTTAGCGTCGCGGCGTCGATAATGGCTCGCGGCTGGAAGTTCTTGATAGTCCAGGTCAGTGCATCACAGAGGATCAGGCGACCCTCGGCATCGGTGTTGAGTACTTCGATGGTCTGCCCAGACAGACTGGTGAGTACGTCACCGGGACGGTAGCTGTCGCCGTCAGGCATGTTTTCCGCAGAAGGTACGACACACACCAGATTGAGTGGAAGCTTCATTTTTACGGCTGCCACAAAACCGCCCAGCACGCAAGCACCACCGCCCATGTCGAATTTCATTTCATCCATACTGGCCGGTGGCTTAAGACTGATGCCGCCAGTGTCAAAAGTGATACCCTTGCCAACGAAGGCATAGGGCTTCTCGTCTTTACTGCCACCGTGATATTCCAGCGCAATGAGCCTGGGCTTGTTGGCCGAACCGCGACCGACCGCCAGCAAGGAGCCGAAACCGAGCTTTTCCATTTCCAGGTGGTCAAGCACCTGGCAGCTGACCTTGTCGTGGGCATTAGCGAAGCTTTGCGCCTGCGTGGCAATGTACTGTGGAGTGCAGATGTTCGGTGGAAGATTGGCTAACTCACGGGCAAAGCGCACCCCTTCAGCGATGGCGCGGGCCTGCTCTAGACCTGTTTGGGCATCATTCGGCCCGGCGAGGCCAAGTGCGCGAAGTGTTACTTTGTTGACATCGTTCGCTTTGCGTGTGGCAGTATAGCGGTAGGCGGTTTCATCAGCAGCTAATGCGGCGGTGCGTACGCGCCAGTTGGCGTCATGGTTTGGCAGCTCAATCTGGCTTAGCCATGAAGTGGCTGTTTACAGCGGTAGCTTGTCCAGTGCCCGGGTGATCGTGCGATGTACCTGGCGAAAGCGGGCAGCATCAAAGCATTTGGCTGTGCCCAATCCCACCACTAGTACACGCCTGGCTTTGATGCCCTGAGGCGCATATAGCATAGTCAGGTTTCCGGGTTTGCCGTCGATGTCACCACTTTCGATTTGCCGTTTGATGGCACCGTCAGTTGCCTTGTCAATGCGTTGTGCTGCATCAGTGAGCAGACCTTTTTCGTATACGCCGACTACTACGCAAGGGCTATCGATAGTTTCGGGTGTGTCACAAACGAGGCTAAACTGAAGTGCCATAAAGAGATTTCCTGCTAAAGCGTCGATAAAATGAGGGTGGTTAAAATGCGGGCATTGTTCCCGAGGATCTAGGGATGGCCGGTTACGTATCAAGTATGAGGCCAAGGCGATCATTCTAGCGCATGAAAAGTATCCTTGATCGTTATTTTTTGCGTGAACTGGGCCAGAGCGTCAGCGTGACGGCCATTGTGCTGCTGCTGGTCATGGCTGGCACTGGTTTTGCACGGGTACTTAAACAGGTAGCTAGCGGTATGTTTCCGGCTAGCGTGATGTTTAAGGTATTGGCTTTGAACACACTTGACGGTTTGCCCACAGTGATCATGCTGGGCGGTTTTATTGGAGTGCTTCTGGCTCTGGGGCGTATGTATCGCGAGAGCGCTATGCAGGTGCTGGCCTCTTCTGGTATGGGACCTGCAGGGTTGCTGCGTCCGGTAGCGCTACTGAGTTTGCTACTGAGTCTGCTGGTGGCTATGACTTCACTATGGCTTGGTCCATGGTCCGCAGCGAAAGCCAGCCAGTTGGTGGCGAGTGCGAACCGCTCGATGGTTGCAGCTGGCCTCGATGCTGGTCGCTTCACCGACTTGCCTGGCAGGGACGGCATTATACTGGTTGACAGCCTTGGACGTGATGGCCATCAACTTGGCCGCAGCCTCATCATCACCAGTGCGTTTACCGGCCAGGGCGGGCACCGCATCAGATTGATTACGAGTGCAAGCGGACGGGTGTACCGTAGCAGTAGTGGCAAAGAAAGTTACCTTTCGCTCCAGGACGGCTGGCAGTACGAGATTCCACTGGATGCGGGAGGATGGAGGCGGATGCGTTACCAGCGTAACGATACGCGCTTATCGAACACATCTGTACACGAAAATGATTCGGTACATGCGCTTACCAGCTTCGCGCTTATCCATAGCGATAAGTTCCAGGCGCGTGCCGAACTGGCTTGGCGACTGGTCGCGCCAGTGATGGTGTGGGTCTTGATGATGCTGGCACTGCCCATGGCACGGCAGCATCCACGTGAAGCGCAGTTTGGGCGGATGTTGTTGGCGGTGCTTGTTTTTTACGCTTATTATCTTGCACTGGCGCTATGTCGTGATCAAATCAGTAAGGGGCATTGGCACCATAGCAGTTCACTATGGTACGTGAGTGCCCTGCTGTTTGCGTGTGCTGTTTACCTGTTCCGGCGACCATACGTGGCGCGCAGGCCAGTCAAGGAACGACGGTAATGCGCCCCAGCCTGGTGCTTAAGCGTATGGACCGGTTGATCGGTTCAGGCGTACTGACTTCGCTACTGCTGGTCTGGTTGTTGCTGACTGGCCTTGACGCCTTGTTCGTGTTCCTGCGGCAGTTGGGAGACGTGAGTGGAAGTGCTCATGTTGTTAGTGATGCGCTGACCTACATGCTGGCAACCTTGCCACGCCGCTTGTACGAGATGTTTCCCAACGCGGCGTTGATTGGTAGCCTTCTTGGTCTGGGGACGTTGGCTGCAAACGGTGAATTGACTGCCTTACGTGCCGCAGGTGTGTCACCACGGCGTATCGCCACATCGGTTGTAGGTGTGCTGGCCTTGCTACTGTTAGTTGTGGTACTGATGGGAGAGACGGTAGGGCCATGGGGTGACCGGCAAGCCCAGATCATGCATCTGCGTGCAAAAACCGGCTCGCTTGATCTCAGTCGTGGCAGTGGGCTGTGGGCACGTGATGGTCGGCGGATCATCAATGCCCGCTCCAGTATGTTTAAGTTACAAGGCCATCACAGGGATGTCCAATTGCTTGATGTGCGCGTCTTTACTTTGACCGCAACAGGCCAGCTTAGTCGTTTCGACTGGGCTAGTGACGCCAGGCATAAGGGTCGACAGTGGCTTCTGGACCATGTACGTACGAGTACGCTGGATGAACGGGGGGTGCATACCAGATTGGCCGAACAGCTTGTCTGGCATTCGGATCTCAACCCCCGCATGCTCGAACAATCGCTGGTTCAGCCGCAGTACCTGTCGATGCGCGACCTGTATCGTCGCATGCACTATATGAAAAGTAACTACGAGAGTTCAGGCCCTTACGCTGTTGCGTTTTGGGGACGAGTACTGTACCCGTTTAATGTGCTGCTATTAGTGTTGTGTGCGTTGCCGTTTGTGTTTGGTTCGTTGCGTTCGGGTGGGCTGGGTAAGCGTATTGTTACTGGCATGTTACTGAGTATCGCCTGGTACTTTTTGCAAAAAGCCCTGGTTAGCTTCAGCACGGTGTATGGTGTGTCACCAGCACTGGCCAACAGTTTTCCGGCGTGTTTTCTCGTGTTGCTGTCTTTCCTGTATTTTCGCAAGCGCAGCTAAAACGTCTGCGTTTTGCGGGTGCCCGTAGGCTGCCGGCCCCCATAAGTCGTGGCTCCGGAGCGAAGGAGTCTGATCTTATGGGTCTTTTGCTGTAGGTGCTGCGCAGACATTGACAATATAATAAGAATCATTACTATTATCATCTAACTACGAATGATACGGAGTTCGCCATGTTTTCTCCTGCACCTGTGAACATCACTGATAGGCTGGTTGATTCGCCATGTTCGCTTCCACTGTCTTCTCCGCAGTGCGCTTCGAATAGGCTCCCTGCCAAAGTTCGTTGCATTTCCAGCCGCATTTTGCTCGGTGGTGAGCGCGAGTTACTTATTGAGCATGAAGGCAATCAGTATCACTTGCGCCTTACTCGTAACGATAGACTCATTCTTACAAAATAAGTACCCGAAATCCTGCGGGATCGGCAAGGGAACAGTCAATAGTCAAGGCCATCTCTTCTCGGAGCCTCGCTGGTTTGGGCCAGACAGGCTCCAAAAAGGATGACACCATATGGTGTAGCATAATGAAAGTGGTTTCCTTGCTTTGGGAAAGCTCTGAACAAAACCCGCTATTGCGATGATCTCTTGGGTTTCTGGTCGCTGACTGTACACATCTGTTTATGTGGGCTTTGAAGGATATAAATCCAAGAAGATGCTGATGGGGAAGTCTGCTTTTTTAGATTTCCATGTCTTGTTTCTGTTTTCCCATACGGAGTGCGTGTTCAAACCAGAGCGGTTGTTTCCCACGACCCGACCAGGTTTGATTATGGTTTTCGGGATTATAGTATTTGGGCGGTACCGTGTTGCTAGTGCGGGTTTTGCCGCGCGCACTCCCGAAAAGTTCCTCAAAGCTGTAACCTTCGGCCTTTATCAGGTCATGCACTTTTTTACGCACTTCAACGATTCCTTCCTTGCGTAGTTCGACCTGGCGTTGCTGCGCTTTGCCTATAAGATCTTTAAGTTGATGATGGTTGAGATTGTTTATATCGAAGGTCATGACGCATAACTCCCTTAGGTAGGCAGAAAAATGGGGAAATGCCTAGTTTTATGGATGGTTTGAGTTAATCACGCTGCTGCGCAAGGATTGTACAATAAGCATTCTTCCTTGTGCAACAAGGGCGGCATATTTCTTACCGTATGGTTTCCGAAAACGGTTGAAGGTTTTTGCAATAGTGAGGGATGGGGGTAATCACGAAAATTCTAGTTTTCAAGAAAGTGGCCATTATCACGGCCATTCTCTTTGAGTAGAAGAAATAGTTCTTCGCGCTTGATGATTTTATTTTCTTTAGCTTTACGCGCACGGTACTCTATTGTGCCCGTGTCCAGGTTACGCTGGCTGATCACCACCCGGTGTGGAATGCCGATAAGCTCCATATCGGCGAACATGGTGCCGGAACGGTGACCACGATCATCCAGCACGGTTTCGATCCCGTGTGCTGATAGCTCCTGGTACAGCGACTCGGCGGCCGCAGTGATGTCTGGATGGCGTTTAGGGTTAATCATACATATAGCTACCCGCCAGGGTGCCATGGCTTCGGGCCAGATGATGCCGGCCTGGTCGTGGCTTTGTTCGATAGCAGCCGCGACGATTCGGCTGATTCCCAGGCCGTAGCAACCCATCAGTGGCACCTGTTTTTTCCCCTGTTCATCCAGTACAGACACCCGCATGGCTTTTGCATAGGTGTTGCCGAGTTGGAAGATGTGCCCCATCTCAATGCCACGGGCAATACGCAATTGACCCTGCCCATCTGGAGAGAGGTCGCCGGCAACGATAAGGCGTAGGTCCTCAATGCGCTCAAAATGAGCATCACGCCCCCAGTTCGCGCCGCTGTAATGGTTATGATCGGTATTGGCCCCACAGATAAAATCGGCCAGCACTGCGGCGCTGTGGTCTACGAATACCGGAATGGATGCGGGTAACCCTACGGGCCCGATAAAACCTGCCTGAGTGCCGGTTGCAGTGAGGATATCCGAGTCACTGGCGAGGGTGATTTGGTTGGGTAACTCTGTAAGCTTGCAGGCCTTGGTCTCGTTAAGTTCATGGTCACCGCGAAGGCATAGCGCGACCAGACCTTTTTTGCCATGGACCAGTAGGGTTTTTACGCATTGTGCACGTGGTATTTTCAGAAAATCGCTGACTTCTTCTATCGTTTTTTTTCCAGGGGTTTCTAGCCGGCGTAAAGGCTCTGTTGGTTGTGGGCGTGTTGTGTTGGGTGCAAGTGCTTCGGCTTTTTCAATATTGGCGGCATACTTTGATTGGTCGGAAAAAGCGATGACATCTTCGCCGGAATCAGCCAGAACATGAAACTCATGACTGTGTTGACCACCTATGGCACCATTGTCAGCCTGCACTGCCCGACAGCGGAGGCCAAGACGTTTAAAAATACGGTTATAAACCTCGTACATGGCCTGGTAAGTGGTGCTAAGAGACTCCTGCGAGAGATGGAATGAATAGGCGTCTTTCATAAGGAATTCACGGGCACGCATAACACCAAAACGTGGCCGGATTTCGTCACGGAACTTGGTCTGGATCTGATAGAAGTTGACCGGCAGCTGTTTGTAGCTGGAAAGCTCTTGGCGTACGTAATCGGTTACCACTTCCTCTGCGGTAGGGCCATAGCAGAAGGATTGTTGTTTGCAGTCTTTTATTTTTAGCAGTTGCGGGCCAAATTTCTGCCAGCGGCCGCTTTCTTCCCATAACTCTTTTGGTTGAATGGTGGGCATCAGCATTTCAATGGCACCGCTGCGGTTCATTTCTTCGCGGACGATGTTTTCCACCTTGTGCAATACGCGTAAACCCAGTGGCCCCCAAGAGTACACGCCTGATGCCAGTTTGCGGATCATGCCAGTACACAGCATCAGTTTGTGGCTGATTATGCTGGCATCTGAGGGAACTTCCCTGGTTGTGACCAGGTGGAATTGACTAAGGCGCATGCGTCATTATCCGTCAGGTAAAATCCTGATTATAACTGTGGCCGTCAGTGTGTTGTATTATGTGGCGCCGTGCCGGTACGCAGCGGTGTTATGCAACAAGTTAAAGCGTATCAATTGCCCGACAAGATTTAGGACATAACGCATCGTGCGGGCGCGAAAAGCTTTTGGGTGTTTGCTGCCTGGCGGGAAGAAAAAGTGCATTTTTTGGAGGCGTGCTGGATGTATGGATGAGTCAGTCTCGGCGTTTTCCAGGAAGCTGGCGCTTTGCTTTACACTACTGGCGTCCTCCTACGGATGAGTTCATGAACGAAGATACATCGGTTTTACCCCCACCGCGACGCCGTCGCGGCATTTACTTACTACCGAATCTGTTCACCACAGCAGCGATGTTCGCCGGTTTCTACGCCATCATGGCCAGCATGAATGCACGGTTTAACCAAGCAGCGTTGGCTGTACTGATCGCAGCCTTGTTGGATAGTCTGGATGGCCGTGTGGCCAGACTTACCGGCACCCAGAGTGCGTTCGGGGTGCAATACGACTCTCTAGCGGACATGCTTGATTTTGTGTTGGCACCGGCGCTGGTGATGTATAACTGGGCACTGACTGACCTGCACGAGGCCGGACCCTTATGGGGCAAAATCGGCTGGTCTGCGGCCTTCATTTATGTCGCTTGCGGGGCGCTGCGACTGGCCCGATTTAACGCCCAGGTTGGTGTGATTGACAAGCGCTATTTTCCGGGGTTGTCCAGCACGGCATCGGCAGTGGTGTGCATGTCCTTTGTCTGGAGTATGGGTAAATGGGGCATTAGCGGTGAACAGTTGCGCTTTATCATGCCTTTTTTTGCGATGCTGGTGGGGCTGCTGATGGTCAGCCGCTTTCGCTACTATAGCTTCAAGTCGCTCCCTGGAGACGGGCGGGTGCCTTTTGCC
>JAAXIA010000200.1 GCA_012270595.1 Rhodanobacteraceae bacterium
AGGTACCAGGGCAAAGTCGTCCATGGTGTCATTGAGCACAATGCCAGTTCCTTTGGCGACAAAGTTGGAACCCAGGTAATAGTTCAAACTTGAAGTGAGCGCTATCATGTTGCCATCATGGTCAATAATCGAGAAATGCGTAGTGCTATGTATAATCGAACGATCCGTCAGGCCATGTGGCAGCATGGTCGAAGGAGTGGCCTTATCGGGCAGAATCGATGCCCGTAAACCTGCCGCATAGTAAGCCGATTGCAGCATGGACAAAGGCATCTTCACGAAATCTGGATCACCCAGATAATCGTTGCGGTCGCGATAAGCGCGGCGCATCGCTTCAACCATGTAATGAGCACGATGAGCCTGATCCATTTTTCCAAGTTTATAACCGGACAAAATATTGAACATCTCTGCCAAAGTCACACCACCGGAGGACGGCGGAGCAACCGTAACAATACGATAACCATGATAATGAATGGTAACCGGCTTGCGTTCCTTGACTCGATAATGGGCCAGGTCAGCCAGTGTCCAATTGCCTCCCGCTTTACGTACCGCATTGACCAGTTTTTTGGCTACCTCACCATGATAGAAACCGGCATTGCCCTTGGCCGCCAGCCATTTGAGTGTACGCGCCTGATTGGGATCACGTATCAACTTTCCCGGCAGTGGCAGCCTGCCAGCAGGCAGGAACTTTGCCGCTGATGCTGGCCAACGCCTGAGGCTTTGTTCTTGGTCTTTGATAACGCCAAGCAAACGTGCGCCTGGTTTGAAACCCTGGTTGGCCGCACGAATAGCTGGTGCTAACGCCACTTTCAGTGGTAGGCGACCATAATGTCTGGAGAGCCAGACCAGACCCGCCGGTTCTCCCGGAATGGCTGCGGATAAAGGCCCTTTAAGAGCCGTGTCAAGTTTGATGGAGCCATCCCGACTTGCGTAATCTCTGGAATGCACAGCAGCTGGTGCCACTTCGCGAGCATCCAGAAAAACGTTACGATGCTCTCTGGCAAGGTGCAAAATGGCAAAAAAACCACCTCCTAAACCGGAGCTTTCTGGTTCAACCACCGATAGCATGGCAGCCATCGCCACCGCTGCATCAAAAGCGTTCCCGCCTTTGTCCAGCACAGAAAAACCAGCGCGGGTTGCCAGAGCGTTGGCGCTGGCAATCGCCGCGTGGCCCGGGCGCAAGGATAAATGCGAATGGAGGGTAAGCCGTGTTATTCCGTGTCCGGTAACAGCCCATGCTGGAGCCAAGACTATCAATATACCAAAGAGCACAATACGTCCATGCAGCGCCGTGTTCATGGTTTGTTCTCCATCAAGTGGTGGTACTTGAGTTCGAGAGCAGCGCGTGATTCGGGAATATCGGTATCGACAGTGATACATTCAACCGGACAAACCTCTACACATTGTGGTTCACCAAAATGACCGACACACTCGGTACACAACGCAGGGTTGATGACATAGTACTCCTCGCCCAATGAGATTGCACCGTTCGGGCACACAGGTTCGCAAACGTCACAATTAATGCAGCTTTCCAGTATTTTCAGCGCCATACCGACGTTCTGGCCTCGTTGTGTCTATTCACGGGCGGCACATCTGGCACCATATTTGCATACCAGACGCACCGCACAGATTTTACTCTGAGCTTTGCCGACGTTGACGCATGGCCTCGTGTACTGCTGGGTGCACAAAACCGGAAATATCGCCGCCGAGCTGTTCGATTTCGCGCAATAGTGATGAAGAAATGAAGCTATATTGCTCCGAGGGAGTCAAAAACAACGTCTCTACCTGTGGTATTAAATGTCTATTCATACTGGCTAGCTGAAATTCGTATTCAAAATCCGACACGGCGCGCAAACCACGGATAAGAACGCCCGCACCGAGCTGGGTCACAAAGTTTCCAAGCAAGCCATCAAAACCCTGCACGTTGACATTTGGCAAACCGGCCAGAGCCAGACGCGCCAGTTCAACACGTTCATCCATGCTAAAACCGGGTCCTTTGCGCTTGTTTGCGCTTCTGGCCACAGCCACTATGACCTGTTCAAACAAGGGTGAAGCCCTGGTAACCAGATCGGTGTGCCCATGGGTGATCGGATCGAAAGTGCCGGGATAGACAGCCAGGCGTGCATTGGCGGTAGGTACGTTCACTTGAAAAATCGCGCAGCAGTTACTCAGAAATATAGCTTAAGTATAGGAATTTAGCTTAACGAGAAACCGCCCAATCGGCGATACAGTGCAAACCCTACTTCACCAGCGCTTGCACTGTGGTGAACCTGCCAGTTTGCCGGTAAATCGGGCACCGCACCGCGAGCGTATTCCACATAGATGCTTGCCTGGGGTGTTAACCAGCCTCCCTGCTCCAGTTGCCTGGCCAGCCTCGTCCATAATTGAAGTGCAAAGGGAGGATCGAGGAACACCAGGCCGAATGATCGAGCACGACCGCGCAGATAAGAAAGCGCAGTGCTGTTTGCCACCATCACGCTGGAAAGGTGCAAACGCGTTAGGTTTTCCCGTAAAGATTTTGCCAAAGCGGCATTGCTTTCCACAAACTGTACGCTTGCCGCACCACGCGACCAGGCCTCAATACCCAACGCACCGGTACCGGCACATAAATCCAGCGCAGCTACGCCGGCAAGCGTGGGCGTCAACCACTGAAACAAGGTCTCGCGTACGCGCGCCGGCGTGGGACGCAGGCCCGGCAGAACGGGAACATCCAGCCTTGAGCGGCGCAGGCGACCGGCGATAATGTGAATGCGTCCTGGACGGTCGTTCACGCCAATAAAGCTTCCTGTACCACTGGCACAATGAACTGTTTGCAAGACAGTGCTAGCATGCCATCCATTATCCTTTAACGCTATTCTTCAAATTGCTATTCAATCATGCTCAAGCTCTGGAAACAAAAAAAATCTGTCCTATTAGCGGAGCAGCCCATTAATCCCCCTGCTCTGCCCGCTGGCATGGATTCACAACAAAGCACTGGTATGCCGCTTAAACCCGTGTCAGAAGCTGCCAATCTGCCGAATTGGCGTGAACGACTATCCGGCAGTGGCTTTGCGCGTGGTATCAATGCCCTGTTCAATCGTCACCCCAGGCTCAGTGACGATCTTCTTGATGAACTTGAAACCACCCTGATAAGTGCTGATCTGGGTGTCGAAACCACGACCGAACTAATCGATGAGCTACGTAAAGGTATGCACAAGCGCCAGTTTGCCAACGCCGAAGTCTTGCTGGGAGCATTACGCGAGGCTTTGTTGGCGAGGTTGCAGACAGTCGAGAAGCCATTAATCATTACCGGCCATAAACCTTTTGTTATCCTCACTGTAGGCATAAACGGCGCTGGCAAAACCACTACCATCGGCAAGCTCGCGCGACATTACCGCGCTGAGGGTCGCAAAGTGCTGTTGGCTGCAGGTGACTCCTTTCGTGCTGCCGCCGTAGAACAACTCAAGACCTGGGGCGTGCGTCATGAGGTGCCGGTCATCTCGCAGGGGCAGGATAGCGACTCGGCCAGCGTCATCTTCGACGCCCTGCAAGCAGCAAGTTCACGCGGCATGGATGTGCTGATCGCCGATACAGCGGGTCGCCTTCATACCCAGGGTGGCCTGATGAATGAACTGACCAAAATAGCCCGCGTGCTCAAAAAACTCGACCCCGAAGCTCCCCACGAGGTACTGATGGTCATTGATGGAACCACCGGGCAAAACGCACTGAGCCAAGTGCGTCAGTTCCGCAAAAGCGTAGGTGTCACTGGTCTTGCCGTCACCAAACTTGATGGCAGTGCCAAAGGCGGAGTGCTCTTCGCGCTAGCACGCGAGTTTGCCCTGCCAGTCCGCTACGTTGGTTTGGGTGAAGGCGCTAAAGATCTGCGCAGCTTTGATGCACGGGCCTTTATTGACGGTTTATTGCCCACTCGCCTGAGTGGTTCTTAGACTCAAGCGAGTCTTAAGCAGGTGCACGCCTGATGTGCTCACGCCACCATGTCTGATTGCTGCGTTACATCCCCGGCACGTGCCATGGGTGGCATCGCAGTACCGCTCTTGTCCTGGTTTGACCGCCATGGCCGTCACGAGCTGCCCTGGCAGCACCGGGGCAAGCAGCAAGCCGATAATGCCTACCGTGTGTGGTTATCTGAAATCATGCTCCAACAGACCCAGGTGAGCGCGGTCATTCCCTATTTTCTGCGCTTCATTGCTGCTTTGCCTACGTTGCCCGATCTCGCCCGTGCTGACGAAGACACAGTACTGGCCCTATGGTCGGGACTTGGTTACTATCGCCGGGCGCGTTTCCTGAAACGCGCAGCACAGCAGTGTATGACCCAACATAACGGTAAATTGCCGGGTGATTTCGACGCACTCATCGCCCTTCCCGGTATTGGAGCTTCTACCGCCGGAGCCATTCTCGCGCAGGCTTGGGATAAGCGTTTTCCGATTCTCGATGGCAACGTCAAGCGCGTACTCACCCGCTATCACGGCATTCATGGTCATCCTGGACAAAGCAGTGTGGAAAAACGCCTCTGGCAGTACGCCGACCGATACACGCCACACTGGCGAGTAGCCGACTACACCCAGGCTATTATGGATCTGGGGGCTACGGTGTGTGTGCGCACGCGTCCCTACTGCGAGCTTTGCCCACTTAGGCGCCAGTGCGTTGCCCGGCGTGATGGCCTGTGTGCTCAACTACCAAGTCCCAAACCACGCAAGACCATGCCCGAACGTCACACTTTCATGTTAATACTACGCGATTCACAGAAGCGCGTATTGCTTGAACGCCGTAGTGAACACGGGGTGTGGGCGGGTCTTTGGAGTCTTCCGGAAGCTAAAGACGACAGCAGTGCCTGGTGCCAAGCACAACATCATGCCACCATCACGGGAGCACAGGCCCTGGTTTCTTTCACTCATGTATTTAGTCACTATCGACTGCACGTCAAACCACTGCTGTTTGATGCTGTGGGTATACCTTCGCACATTGCTGACCATGCCAACCTGCGCTGGTGCGACTGTGCGCAACAACGCAGGCTCGGCCTGCCGGCCCCTATCAGGCGTCTATTACAAAATCTTTAAGGAACTTTCACTCATGACCCACATTGTTCATTGTGCCAAACTCGGCATGGATGCAGAAGGTCTCGACTTCGCTCCATGGCCGGGCGCGCTAGGCCAGCGCATTTATACTAACATCTCAAAG
>JAAXIA010000172.1 GCA_012270595.1 Rhodanobacteraceae bacterium
TTTTCCGCAATCAATTCCAAGGGCTTTCGCAGTCTACAGGAAGGTCAGCGGGTGAAGTTTGAAGTCACTACCGGGCCAAAGGGTCTTCAGGCATCCAGTGTGGAAGCCGCAATCTGAATTTTGCTCCCTTATTTCGCCACTTTTATAGGCATGCTTTAGCTCGAATGGAAGTTAGCTAGCCTTGAGTGTGGTTTTTTCTGACATGGATTCGTCGGGTTTTGCAAGTTACGAGAACACTTACTCTCTGTATGAGCTGAAAATCGTTTGGAAAGATGTGCTGTACGTCTATCCGCGAACCTGCCAGAGAAGAAAAAAGGTCTTCATCGCCAGGGCATGCTATTGACCTTGGCCGCACTTTCGCAATACTGCCTGTCTGCTAGGGTTGTTCGCAGACAGGCTTGTAAATACTGAACAATTTAATCAGCTGCGTCGGCAGCTTTTTTGTTGCAGATCAAACCATCGTTGGCGTGCTGAGCACACCCGTACGAGTCCGGGTCCTATCTCCTGGAACTACAGACCGGGCTAGACTTGTCCATTCCCGCCTCAACACAAGAACAAAGAACAAGGCAGGCACTGTCACTTCGATGCGATATGAGCCTTGGAGGAAGAACGCGGATACGGCCAATCAGAAGTGATATGGCACGGGCAAGAAGATATCTTAAGGATCTAAGCCTTGCGACTCGCGCTGGAGTCGTAACTCTGGTGGCGCTCCACGGCACAGGTACCAGTTTTGCGGGCACTGGCGCATTGCAAGGCGGCTTCTTGGCGCGGCGCAAGGTGTTGGCCGATGCGGCTATGTGGATCAGGGCTGTGTCCCAAAGTGTGCAGAGGACCCTTTAAAGTGCTTACGTGACAGCGTAGATTGCCAGGCGCAGTAAACTGCATACCTTCAAGCTCATATTTAAGAGTGGGTGTTTGAGCGCAAGTTTTGCCCGGGCTTCAAGAAGCACCGGTGGCGATGGAAAAAAAGGCCGAACGCTTAAGGTCCAATACCAGCCTCAAGTTTATCCATCTGGTCTTCCTGACCCCACTCTTTATAAAGAGCGTTGACAGGTTTTTGGATTCCGGTTCACGCTGGCAAGCATGGCTATCTTTTTTAGGCGCGTCAATTTTGTTACCATTCCCCGTTATGACATGTTTGTGGAGTGGTACTTAAGTGATCATCAAACCCAAAGTGCGTGGTTTC
Organism: Rhodanobacteraceae bacterium; assembly: GCA_012270595.1. GTDB lineage: Bacteria > Pseudomonadota > Gammaproteobacteria > Xanthomonadales > Rhodanobacteraceae > Rhodanobacter_A. The sequence continues at coordinate 1,187 of JAAXIA010000172.1, forward strand.
ATCTGCACTACAGCACACCCGCTTGGTTGCGAGCGCAACGTAGGTGATCAGGTATCTTGCGCACGCGGTCAGGGCTATGATGCCAACGGGCCCAAGCGTGTGCTGGTGATCGGTGCTTCTACCGGTTACGGTCTAGCTTCACGTATCACCGCCGCCTTTGCTTATGGCGCGGCAACGCTGGGCGTATTCTTTGAAAAACCAGGTAGCCGGGAAAAACCCGGGAGTGCTGGCTGGTATAATGCGCTGGCACTCGACAAGGCGATCAAGAACGCCGGTCTTTATGGCCAGTCGATCAATGCTGATGCTTTCGCCGATGAAACCCGTGCGTGTGTGGTGGATCTCATCAAAAACGAGCTGGGTGGACCGGTTGACCTGGTGGTGTATTCATTGGCTTCTCCGGTGCGCAAACTTCCCGGAAGCGGTGAAATAGTGCGTTCAGCGCTAAAAACCGTGGGTGAGCCTTTTATCAGTACTACAGTGGATACTAACAAGGCCACAGTGATCGAAGCCTGTATTGAGCCAGCAAGTGCACAGGAGATCAAGGACACCGTGCGCGTCATGGGCGGTGAAGACTGGTCGCTTTGGATTGATACACTGAGCCAGGCTGGAGTGTTGGCGGAACAGGCCAAAACCATCGCCTATAGTTACATCGGTACCGAGATTACCTGGCCGATGTACTGGCACGGCAGCCTAGGGCAAGCCAAAAAGCATTTAGAGAACACGGCTATGGAACTGCGCCGTCGCCACGTCGGACTGGATGCCCGCGTGGCGGTCATGAAATCTGTTGTCACCCAGGCTAGCGCTGCTATTCCGGTGATTCCCCTGTATATCGCCATTGTTTTTCGAATCATGAAAGAGAAGGGTCTGCACGAGGGCTGTATCGAGCAGATCAATCGCTTGTTCCATGATCGTCTCTACCGCGCAGATGGCCAAGCAACGCCCACTGATACTGAAGGTCGTGTGCGCCTGGACGACTGGGAGTTACGTGAGGATGTACAAAGTGCATGCAAGGCCATCTGGCCTACTGTTACTACAGAAAATCTCCGCCAAATGACCGATTACGACGGCTACAGGCACGCCTTTCTGAAGCTCTTCGGTTTCGATCGGCCTGATGTGGACTATGCTTCTGAAGTCGCTACCGATCAACCTTTCGAGGGTCTTAATCTGGAAGCCAGGTAGTCATCACGGATCACTTTTTATGCCAGTCTATCGTTCACGTACCAGTACTAGCGGTCGCAACATGGCCGGGGCCAGGGCTTTATGGCGAGCCACCGGCATGAAGGAGGGCGATTTCGGAAAACCGATTATCGCGGTTGCCAATTCGTTTACCCAGTTCGTGCCTGGTCATGTGCACTTGAAAGAGCTGGGGCAATTAGTTATTGAAGAAATCAGCCGTGCTGGTGGTGTCGGCAAGGAGTTTAATACCATCGCGGTGGATGACGGCATCGCCATGGGACACGATGGCATGCTTTACAGTCTGCCATCGCGTGACATCATCGCCGATAGCGTCGAATACATGTGCAACGCCCACACCGTTGATGCGCTGGTGTGCATTTCTAATTGTGACAAAATCACGCCAGGCATGCTGATGGCTGCCTTGCGGCTGAATATTCCGGTGGTGTTTGTATCCGGCGGCCCGATGGAAGCTGGCAAAACCCGGTTGGCTGGCAAGGAAGTGTCACTGGATCTGGTGGATGCGATGGTGTCGGCGGCTGATGAACATGTGTCCGATGCCCAGGTACTGGCCATCGAACGTGCAGCCTGTCCCACCTGTGGTTCATGCTCTGGCATGTTTACCGCCAATTCCATGAATTGTTTGACCGAAGCATTGGGTTTGGCATTGCCGGGGAATGGCTCTTTACTCGCCACACATACTGATCGCGAGCAGTTATTCCGTCGGGCGGGACGTACTGTGGTGGAGCTGGCCAGGCGTTACTACGATCAAGATGACCTGCGCGTACTGCCGCGCCAGATCGCCAGCAAGGCGGCTTTCAACAACGCGATGTCACTGGATATTGCCATGGGTGGTTCCACCAACACCGTGCTACATCTGTTGGCGGCGGCGCACGAAGCCGAGGTTGATTTCAGCATGCGCGATATTGACCGCTTGTCGCGCACTATCCCTAACCTCTGCAAGGTAGCGCCTTCGAGTGCCTACCATATGGAAGATGTGCATCGTGCCGGTGGTGTGATGGCCATTTTAGGGGAACTGGATCGCAGTGGTCTGCTTGATACCTCGGTGGCAATGGTGCATAGCGCCTCATTGGCTGAGGCGTTAGCGCACTGGGACGTTATGCGTACAGATGACGATAACGTCCATGCCTTCTATCGCGCAGGTCCAGCCGGTGTGCCTGGTCAGAAAGCATTCTCGCAGGATTCTCGTTACGATACCCTGGATAGCGACCGCAATGCTGGCTGCATTCGTACGCATAGCTCAGCCTATAGCCAGGATGGTGGGCTGGCCGTGCTCTACGGCAATATCGCTGAGCGTGGTTGCATCGTAAAGACTGCGGGTGTTAACGCAGACATTCTTTGTTTCAGGGGACCTGCCATCGTCCTGGAGAGCCAGGATGAAGCTATCAGGGCGATTCTTGGAGGCGTGATCAAACCGGGCGACGTGGTGGTCATCCGCTATGAGGGGCCGCGCGGCGGACCGGGTATGCAGGAAATGCTATATCCCACCAACTATCTGAAATCCAAAGGTTTGGGCAAGTCCTGTGCCTTGCTCACTGATGGGCGTTTTTCCGGCGGTACCAGCGGGCTATCCATCGGTCACGTTTCACCCGAAGCGGCAGAAGGCGGTAACATTGCCCTTATCCAAGACGGTGATACGATCGTCATCGATATTCCCGCCCGGATCTTATCGCTTGAAGTTAATGCGGACGAACTGGAACGTCGACGTGCTTCCAGGAACAGCATGGGCTGGAGACCCCAATCGTCGCGTAAGCGCAAAATAAGCACCGCCTTGCGTGCTTATGCGGCCTTGGTTACCAGCGCTGACCGGGGCGCAGTACGTGATCTTGGGTCTCGATCAGGAAGGGCACGTGCAGGGCAATGACCTACAGGAGATTGGGGCCATTATGTCGTAAGGCATCATAGCCATGGAACGGCTGACAGCATGACCTTAAGGCTAGCGTCACAAGGCGATTAAAGGCATACTACGCCTTGCGCTGGGCTGCCTTGATGGTAATGGATCGTTTTCTTTGGGGTGGCGTGACATGAGTGGTTTTAGTTTAAGCAGTGAGCCTTTCACACTCTCGCGTGATTGCACGGCGATTATGGTACCACAAGGGCAGAGCTTGACCTTGCCTGCCGGTCAGATTGGCTACATCACGCAGTCGCTGGGTGGAAGCTTTACGGTGTACGTGGAAGGAAACCTGTTTCGTGTCGCCGGATGCGACGCCGATGCCTTGGGTAAGGAGGTGCCACCAAAGCTGGAACTTCCGGAAAATGCTAGCGATGCGGATGTTGAAAAGCTGGTTTGGGAGCAGTTACGCACGGTATTTGATCCAGAAATTCCCATCAACGTGGTGGAGCTGGGCCTAGTTTACGATGTGAGTCTTGAGCATCAAGACAATGATCAGCGCAAGGTTTACGTCAAGCTTACGCTTACTGCGCCTGGGTGTGGTATGGGCGATATTTTAGTGGATGATGCACGGGTCAAAATTGAGATGCTACCCACTGTTGCCGAGGCGGATGTTGACCTTGTGTTTGACCCGCCGTGGAACTACACCATGATGTCGGATGCAGCCAAGCTCGAAACCGGTATGCTTTAAATCCAGGTGACCGCGGGTCAGTGCGCAACTTAATACATGTGCCATCAACATATTTATTGCGTAAAAAATGGAAAACATGGCGATCACCCCGGGGTTTTCTGACAGCGATCTGCGACATATGCGCCACGCGCTATCGCTGGCTACGTGGGGGCGTGATAACGAGAATGAGGTCCCTGTAGGTGCCGTCTTAGTGCTTGGTAAGCGTGTCATCGGGCTTGGCTGGAACCGAAACATTACTTTACATGATCCCACTGCGCACGCTGAGATACT
>JAAXIA010000156.1 GCA_012270595.1 Rhodanobacteraceae bacterium
GGCGTGCGATATTCTCGACAAATGCACGGAAGTACTGGCCAAATGGAAGGATGCACCGGAGGTGCGGACACATGCGGCCAGTCTGCTACGCGCCTTGCACACCCTCAAAGGGGGCGGACGCATGCTGGGCATGGTGCCCCTGGCTGATCTGGTCCATGCGATCGAAACGGCGCTGGAACGGTTGCCAGAGGCTGATTCAGAGCGGCGCTTGAAGCTGATCGCCACGCTCGAAGAGGCGTTTGATGAGTTGCATGAACTGGTTCAGCGCTTTACACACGCCCAGCCTATCGGTTATCCGCAGGCGATGATTGCTCGCCTGCAAGACTGGAGCGGAGGGGTTTCAACATCTGTCGGTAGCAACGAGATTTCTACCCGTTTCGCAGAGACCGCTTTTACTGGGAATTTAGCGGTAGATAACCCCGGTGAGCAAGCTGTGACGGTAGCCTCATGGCAGGCTGAAACATCGGCGGATGAGCCATCTTCCACACCCCCGCAGGAGCAGATCCGGGTGCGGGCAGGATTGATTGATCAGCTGGTCGACCAGCTCGGTGAGGTCATTATTTTCCGCTCGCGTCTGGAGCAGCAGCTTAGCGGTTACCGCTCCCATCTGGTTGAGCTGGATCAGACGCTCTATCGCCTGCGTACGCAGCTACGCCGACTGGAGATCGAAACCGAAACCCAGATTGTCGCGCGTTACCAGTATGAACAGCGCGAAACGGGCGCGGCTGCCTTTGATCCTCTTGAGCTGGACCGATTTTCGCAATTGCAACAGTACTCACGTGCCTTGACTGAGTCTGTATCTGATCTCGTGGCTATTCACGGTGTGCTTGATGAGCTGACCGTACAGTCTGAAACCCTGCTCAGTCAGCAAGCGCGCGTGAATGCACAGTTGCAGGAAAATCTACTGCACGCACGCATGCTGCCATTTGACACGATGGTGCCAAATCTACGGCGCATTTTACGTCATGTAGCGCAGGAGGAAGGCAAGCGCGTTCGCCTGTCTGTGGAAGCTGGCTACGACGACATGGATCGTCAGCTGCTCGATCAGATCAAGGCACCTGTTGAGCACATATTGCGCAATGCGGTGGTACACGGTATTGAGTCGCCTGAGGAACGTGCAAGGGCCGGTAAGTCGCCTGAAGGTGTGGTGCGCATCCAGGTACTGGGTGAGGTCACAGAAGTGGTAGTGCGCGTGAGTGATGATGGTCGCGGTCTGGATCGCGTGCTCATCCGTCAGCGCGCCATCGAGCGCGGCCTCCTGAGCGTCAACGCCCACCCAAGTGATGCGGAACTACTGCAATTGATTACACACCGTGGTTTTTCTACTGCCAACAAGCTTAGCCAACTGGCTGGTCGCGGTGTGGGGATGGATGTGGTAACCGACCAGATCAGGAAGCTTGGCGGTTCCTTGGGGATTGCATCGCAGCAGGGCAAGGGCACTACCTTTACTCTGTGTCTGCCATTTACCATGGCAGCCACGCAGGCGGTTGTGATCCGTGTCGCCAAGTCAAGCTATGCCGTTCCTTGCACGTCGATACTGGGTGTGGCGCACATGTCAGCGCAGGAATGGTCGTATTGCCAGAAAGACCCGATGGTGCACTTTAAGGATAGCGACGAGGCATACCGCGTGTATGACCTGGCCGTGCTTCTGGAACAGCCGCAGTCTGCCCCAGTCAGTAAAGGCAAGCCGGCGGTGCTATTGCTTGCTTATGTTGGTGAGCAACGGGTGGCTATGCGAATCGACGAAGTTCTCGGGGTACACGAGATCGTGATCAAGTCGCCAGGTCCGCAGATCAGCTCGGTAGCAGGTATTCTCGGCGCAACCATCATGGGTGATGGGGTGGTGCTTTTAATTCTCGATCTGGCGTCACTGTTGCGTCGTGCCAGTAAACAGCGCAAACCGCAGCAGACCCATGATCTAAACGGCGCGCCGCGAAGGGCAAGCGAAGCGGAGAAGAAGTTGCCACTGGTCATGGTGGTGGATGACTCAATGACCATGCGCAAGATCACCGGACGGGTTCTCAGACGTCAGGGGTATGAGGTCATCACTGCGAAAGATGGTGTGGATGCATTGGACAAACTGGTTGAGCGGGTGCCTGATCTAATGCTTCTTGATATTGAAATGCCACGCATGGACGGTTACGAGTTGGCAAGATGCATGGAGAACGATGATCGCTGGTGTCACGTGCCGGTGGTTATGATTACTTCACGCAGTGGTGAAAAACATCGTCAGCACGGTCTCGACATGGGCGTGAAGGCTTATTTCGGCAAGCCTTATCAGGAAGCTCAGTTACTGGCGTGCATCGCGCAAACGCTGGAACAGGTCGGCTACGGAGGCGGCTGTGAGTAAGGCAGGAAAAGTGATTGCATTTGCCAGACTGGAGGTGGTTGTGTGGCGTGAGGCAGGGCAATGAGCGCGCGCGAGTTACCCCGTGACATGCACTGCGTCCTGGTTCCAGTCGGCACCGTGCATTTGCTACTGCCCAATGCCATCGTTGCCGAAGTGATGAACATGCCAGCACTCGAATGCATCCGGGCTGAGCCAGACTGGCTGTCTGGTCGCTTCGCGTGGCGTGGTTGGTCGGTGCCACTGGTAGCTTTTTCCAAACTAACTGGCACCAGGTGTAGCGACGCTGATAGCGTGGCACGTGTTGTGGTACTTAAGGCGCTTAGTGCACATCCGCGCCTGCCATTTGTGGCGGTCGTTAGCCATGGCTTTCCGCGTCTGAAGCTACTCAAGGCTGAACAGATGATTCCCAGCTACGGCACGTGTGCTCCGCCACCTGGCGTGAAAGCCCAACTGCTCGTGCGCGAAGATAGTGCGCTGATTCCTGACCTGGAAAAGATCGAGGGCGATCTGATAAAGATTCTCGATCTGGACCCAACGTAGTGGCAAGAAGCTAAAAAACAGCGCAAAAAAAAATCAC
>JAAXIA010000006.1 GCA_012270595.1 Rhodanobacteraceae bacterium
GAGATGGTGGTAAATGTGCTGGAGCCATGCATAATTAGCGTTGGCTGTGGGTGGCGCCCCGAACTTCCAGCGCACGTCTTCACGCAGGCGATCGCCGCACCAGTCGGAAATATTGAATGGAGGATTGGCGAGGATGTAGAACTCACCGCGACGCTTGCTTTCGGCACCGGCAAACTGGCCCAGGAAGTATTCGTATACGCGCCCAAGGATGTCCTTGGAGCGGTTGCCTTCCTCATTCAATGCAATCCCGGAAATCAGGTCGATCAGCTCGCCCGGCATCACCTTGTTGAGCGAGGGTTGGGCGTAGTCCTTGGGTAACACGCCCTTGAGTTGGATGTTGTCTTTCTCGATGGCACGCATCGCGTCATCAATCAGGCTGCCAATGGTGGGCAGTCTGGCATGGGCTTGCAGCTGCGACCAGCGTGCCGTTTTGGGCACCCATGAGAAATGTTGACGGCAAGATACGTGTCTTTGTCTTCGACTGCTTGTGCGTCTTCGGCTAGCTGTGCCTTGTGCCTGGTTTCGAAGGCATCGGCGGAGATGTATTTCAGGAAGATGATCCGAGCGCAACATGTTTGTAGTCGCTGGGTTCCATGTTGCCGCACAGCTTGTTGGCGGCCTTGAACAGTTCAGCCTCGAAGTCGAGGTTTCCGCCGTTGCTGTTTTTTGTGGTAGGTCTATGGGTCATAGAGGTGTTCGTTTCTTATTTAAAGGACTCAATCAGGCATTTAAGATGGGAATTTTACCGATTATACGAGGTTTTTAAAGCGCAATCTTCATATTTGCCATGGGTTTGTAAAAGGCAGCTGATAACGTGTTGCTTTGGTAATGAGTCTACGTTGAGTGTATAAAACTTGAATGTTGCTTGAACATTGTAGTTAAGGGCCGGTTATTTAGCATGCATTAACAAGATGGTCTCTATAATTAGCGGATATCAGGTTGGCTTACGGGAAATAGCTTCCTTTCGATGCCTTTTTTCTCTGGGTTGCCTGGTTTAACCGTTGAATGTTTAATGATGCTCTTTATGTGTGCTTTCTAAAAAACTACTGGACAAGTTTGCCGGGCTTATTCAGTACGTTATTGCATTTCCCACAAAGGAGTAGCAGGAAATGAAGGTGAAAAAAATTGCCATGACCGTTTCAGGTTTGTCACTTTTTAGTATGCTCGGCATGGTGCATGCCAGACAAAGTGATAGTGCAAGCTGGTGCACAAGCCATAACGGCAGGGTTGAGACTATGGTGGTCCAATATGAGTTAGGTGGCGGAATTGTGAATGGATTGAAGAAAAAATTCTGTAATTTCAAAGAAAAAGATGGATCCACTGCATTTGTTGGACTTGAAGCCTATGGATCGAAACGCCCCAGTCTTGCGGCCACCATGTTGTTAAGACTCACTATGGATAAGAAAAAACCACTTCCAACCAAGCCTTTTGGCGATCCAGCGACCAACGTGTGCAAAAAACTTGGTGGTTCAAACGTGAGTTACTATGTGGTTGAGGGTGGTTTTACGGATCATGCTGGGACGGCAGGAATTTGTACCTTTGGTGACGGCTCCATGATAGATGCCTGGAGCCTGATTTACACGGCGATCGGATTCAATGCCAACATAAAAAAAACCATTCGCTCGAAACCACTACAGATAAAAATTCCTGATCCACAAACGGAACGCTGAGTGAAGCTCAATCACCAGGCCATTCTTTGAATGGCCTGGTGATTGTCTTGAGGTGAGATTCATTGATTGCCATGTACTGTCATCGTCTGGTCTTTGTCGACTTCACGATGTTTGCGGTTATTTTAAAGGTAGTTTAAAGGTATGGCAACCAAGTATGGTAATCATGGGGTTCTCAGTTGTGGCCGCAGGTATTTTATGATAGTTAAGCGCATAGGGAGCAGTGTTTAACATGAATTTATTGTTCTTTTTAAGCTCGAGCCTGATATTTTCCTTTATGTTATTGCTAAAAAATACAAATCAGATGGCTTGACCTGTATATCGTCTTTATCATTTTAATTCCATTTAATGTAATCACTGTCGTTACAGGTTATCTTTTTTCGTTTTTGCATGGTTTGGACATTTTAACTGCATGTGCGCATGATACTCTTATGACTAGTCTCGCCGTTTTTCTGCTTTCAGCTAAAAATTATGGATTGTTTGAATATGGCCGCTTAAGTCAATAAAAGCAGCGATGACAAGTGTGTTTTATGGTGAATGAAAAGAAGCCTGGTTAATTGCCTCTGTCAACATTAAGGACCAGAGGCCAGCGGGCTTCCATGGATTTGCACGGGACAGATGATTTAGTGTGCTTCATCCCAGTTATTTCCTGTGCCAATATCGACAGTCAAGGGTACGTTTAGCTGTGCTGCATTTTCCATGTGCTGGCATAGGGCCTCGTGTAGTTCGTCCACTGCGTCAGTACGGACTTCGAACACCAGTTCATCGTGTACCTGCATCAGCATATAGGCATCATTACGATCAGCCAGCCAGGTGTTCATGGAGATCATCGCGCGCTTGATGATGTCGGCGGCGGTGCCCTGCATGGGGGCGTTGACGGCGGCACGTTCGGCACCTTGGCGCATGCCCGAGTGAGGCGAGCCAAGATTGTTAAGGTACAGGCGACGACCAAACAGGGTTTCCACGTAGCCGTGGCGATGGGCCTGTTCGCGGATATTTTCCATAAAGGCGTGCACGCCCGGATAACGGGCGAAGTAGCGTGACATGGTATCGCTGGCCTGGTAACGATCCACGCCTAGTTGACGCGCCAGACCAAAGGCACTCATGCCGTAGATGAGGCCGAAGTTGATCGCCTTGGCGGCACGGCGCTGCTCGGTACTTACATTTTCAAGGCTGACGCCAAAGACTTCAGCAGCAGTGGCGCGATGGATGTCGCAACCGGCCTGAAAGGCTTTCAGCAGGCTCTCGTCGCCGGACAGATGGGCCATGATGCGCAGTTCGATCTGTGAGTAATCTGCCGCCATTATTTTCCAGCCATTAGGTGCCACAAAAGCCTGGCGGATACGTCGCCCTTCTTCGGTACGCACCGGGATGTTTTGCAGGTTTGGCTCGGATGAGGAAAGGCGCCCGGTGGCGACTGAGCCTTGATGGTAATGGGTGTGTACCCTGCCGGTGCGCGGGTGGACAAGCCTGGGGAGTTTGTCGGTATAGGTGGAGCGCAGTTTTGCCAGCCGGCGGTAGTTTAAAATCAAGCCTGGTAGTGGGTGCTCCTGAACGATCGCTTGCAGCGCTTCTTCGTTGGTGGATGCTTGGCCCTTGGGCGGTGTTAATTTAACGGGTAGCTTCAGCTCATCGAACAGGATGTTTTGTAGCTGTTTTGGTGAGTCGAGGTTGAACGGTCGGCCCGCCTGCGTTTGTACCTGCTGCTCCAGTTCCAGCATACGCCTGCCTAGCTGCTGGCTCTGCTGGCGTAGCGCGTTAACATCAATCAGCACACCACGTCGTTCCATGTTTGTGAGTACGGGGAGCAATGGCATCTCTAT
>JAAXIA010000050.1 GCA_012270595.1 Rhodanobacteraceae bacterium
AACCGGCTCTTTCGCTCATACATAGTAGCCATAATCTAGACCCGTATTCAGGTCTTAGCTACTTCAGCCCCTAAAAGTAAATAATAAAAACTGATAGCGACCGTCCGTGTTTTGGTATCATTCTACGCTGCGGCACCTTGTAATTTCAGCAAAGCGAGCACAACCGGCGGCACATTGACAGTGATGGTGGAAAGATTTTTAAGAATCTCCTCCACGGTAAAGGCTTGTCCATCACCACAACCGGCAGCAAAATTGGAAACCAGGGCAAGACAGGCGTAATCCATACCCAATTCACACGCAAGCACAGCCTCCGGCATACTCGTCATACCAACCAGATCGCAGCCGTCACGACGCATCCGCGCAATTTCCGCTCGGGTCTCGAAGCGCGGGCCCTGAGTGACACCGTAACAACCACCCGCGATAACGGGAAGCTCAGCGAGCTTCATCGCTGCCAGCAAGTCTTGCCGTAGGGACTGGGTATAAGGTTCGGCAAATTCCACATGTTTCACCTTGGCGTTGTCTGTGTCGTAGAAACTACTGTAGCGGCCATAACTGTAATCAATGAGCTGATCGGGCACGACCATCGTTCCCGATCCCATATCCGCGCGGATACCACCGACTGCGTTGACTGCCACAACCCGACGCACTCCAAGAGAGTGCAGCGCCCACAGGTTCGCGCGGTAGTTGACGCGGTGCGGCAGGACACTGTGCTGTTCACCGTGACGGGCCAAGAAAGCGAGACGATGACAGGAAAAATCACCCGTCAGAATTTCACATGATGGTGCGCCATAGGGCGTATCGATAGCATGACGACGGGTATTTTCAAGGCCCTCAAAGGCATACAAGCCACTACCACCGATAATGGCAAGATATGGTGTATTCATAGCTTGTTTTCCTTCAGTGCGTAAATCGCTGGCAAATTCCTGCCCTTCTCGTGGTAATCCATGCCATAACCAAACACGTAGCGATCAGATAACTCAAAACCGTTAAAATCTGCTGTTATTCCAGCGACGAGACGATGATGCTTCTTGCTACACAAGCTGGCAACCAATACCCGCGCAGCACCGCGGTGCAGACAATCATCACGGACGGCTTTCAGGGTATGACCCTGGTCCAGGATGTCATCAACCAGTAGCACAGTGCGCCCCGGCAATGGTGCGCTTATGGCATGCAGCCAATGTATCTGACCACCACTGGTTTGACCGTCATAGCGTGTAGCATGGACGTAATCAAACTCCAGGTCGGTGCGCATAGACAGTGCTAACTGAGAAGCGAATATTAGCGCCCCTTTCATAATGGGGATAAACAGTGCACGCTCGCCCTCCAGCACGGCATCAATCTGCTTTCCCATGCGCGCGATCATCGCCTCCAGCTCAGGGCGATCAAGCAGCATTTCGGCTTGCTCCAGGGCGTTTTTAAGTATGGGCATGCCCCCATCATAGCGTAATTCCAGCGTCAAGTTCCCGTAACCGGGCAACAAAATGCACGCGCTGCGGGTTATCCAGCAGATCTTCCCAACCAGCAGCTACATTGCCACGCAAGACGGCCAGCCTGTCGGTGCCGGCAGCGGAGGCAGACGGCAAGGCAGCAATGGCCTCCTCCACCACGGACGGACAGCAAACCAGTACCAGGTCACAGCCGGCCGCACAATGCCGGATTACTCGCTGCGCTACAGTGCTACCCGCATCTGCGGCAGCCATGCTAATGTCATCGCTGATGACCAAACCAGAAAACCCCAGTTTACCGCGCAAGATTTCTTCAATCCAGATCTGTGAATAACCCGCTGGTTGCGGGTCGATGGCCGAATAGCTGACATAGGCCATCATCACCGCCTCAGGTCGTGCATCAAAACTGACACTAAAAGCGCGCAGGTCAGTGGTACGGATCGTTTCTAGTGTGCGTGGATCAAATGCTGCTGCCGTATGGGTGTCGGCGCTTGCTGAGCCGTGCCCGGGAAAATGTTTGAGCACGCTGGCCATACCACCCAAGTGCATACCGCACACGTAGGCGCTAACAAGCTCAGCGGTAACTTCAGGGTCGGCATGAAAAGCGCGTGATCTAATTGCAGCGTTACCACGTGCCAGATCCGCTACAGGAGCAAGGCTAAGGTCGACTCCACTTGCACGCAACTCAGTAGCCATCACCCAAGCGTGCTCCTCAGCCAGCGCCACCGCATTTTCTGGATCGCTATCGTAGAGCGTACCTATTTTTGAAAGCGCTGGTAGCGGCGTGAAGCCATCACGAAAACGCTGCACCACTCCACCCTCCTGGTCCACAGCGATCAGCAGATGCTCCCCACCGACGCTGCGAATGGATTCAGTAAGCTGCCGTAGCTGCATGCGACTGGCAAAGTTTCGTGAAAACAGAATCACACCGGCGACTGCAGGTGAGCGCAGCCATGCGCATTCGTTCCCGCTTACTTCAAGACCCGCCAGGCCAATCAGCAACATTTAGGCACGCACTGCATCTTTTGCTTCACGCTCGGCCGGCGACCAGGTGTTGTAGGGGTGTGTAACTAGATGGATATTGTAATAACGCGGCAACGCCGTAACTTCCAAGCCTAACCAGGACGGTCGCGGAAACACGGCATCAGCGGCAGTCAATTCAATTTCGGCCACTACTAACCCAGCATTGGCACCGTGAAACTCATCGATTTCAAACAATGCTGTATCAACAAGCACGCGGTGCCGTGTCTTTTCCACCACACCTTGACACAGCGTGACCAGCATTTCGTCAGCTTCATTTGGTGACACAGACAGCTCGTATTCGGCGCGCTCCACGCCCACTTGCGCAGCCTTGATAGTGAGCCATGCCTTTCCGTTACAGCACCGCACCCGCACCGAGGCGCGCGCATAGCCGTGCGCGATAGCCTGCGCCGAGATCAGATAGCCCTGTATCATCCGTTCACTGTGTGCAACATGTGTCCGCCAATCGTCATGGCAGAGCAGAAATTTACGTTCAACTTCGATGGGCACAACAGGTTTCTCCTTAAGGGTCCATCGTGGCTGGTCCCCATACTAGCGTTCAAACAGCGCCACAGACTCCACATGCGTCGTATGCGGAAACATATCCATCACCCCCGCCGATGTCAGCACAAAACCATGGCACCCAACCAATATACCCGCATCGCGTGCCAACGATGCCGGATTGCAGGAGACGTACACAACACGCCTTGTTTCCTTATGCGGCAGGTACGCCAGCACTTTGTCCGCACCAGCCCGTGGAGGATCAAGGAGCAGCTTGTCCCATGGCTGGCGTGCCCAGAAGTTGCCGCGTTGATCTTCAAACAGATCAGCCTGGTAAAAATGGGCACTGGTTATTTTATTCTTCTGTGCGTTGTCTGTCGCACGTGCCAGCAATGCCTCGTCACCTTCGATACCGGTAACATTGGAGACTTTGCGTGCCATAGGCAAAGTAAAATTACCCAGGCCACAAAAGAGGTCGAGCACACGGTCGCTCGCCTTAAGGTCAAGCAGCGCCATCACCTGAAGTAACATCTTCTGATTCATTAGGGCATTGACCTGAACAAAATCCAGGGGATGAAAGGCAAGCTCAACCGTCTGCGCTACCGGACCGGCAGACAGGCAAAACGATAATGATGGATTTTCCGGCCATAACGGATGCACGCTACCAACACCCGCAGGTTGCAAATAAATGGCAAAACCATGCTGTTTTCCAAAAGCAATCAGCAACGCCTGATCACGCGCACTCAGTGCTTGCATATGCCTAAATAACAGCGCGACGACTTCATCGCCCGCAGAAAATTCAATTTGCGGAATCGTGCTTGCATCGTCCATGTTGCCGATCAAGGTGGCTAGCTGTGGAATACGATCACCCAGTAATGGATGGATCACTTCACAACGTGTGATATCGGCAACAAAACGTGGTTTGGCTGCCTCACGGAATCCCACCAGCACACGGCCTTTCTTCGCTACCAGGCGCACCGACAGGCGACCCCTGCGGCGATACGCCCAAGGCTTGCAGGTCAAGGCTCTAAGCCAGGTTTGTGGTGTGACTTTACCGATGCGGATCAGGTTTTCAGCCAGCACCTGCTCTTTCATGCGAATTTGCGCACCGGTTTCCAGATGTTGTAGCGAACAACCACCACACTGCCCAGCGTGCGGACATTTGGCCTGGATTCGATGCGGCGAAGACTCAAGGAGTTCGACGATCTCGGCTTCATCGTAGTGGTGATGGCGCTTGTAGATACGTATTCTTGCCCGCTCATCCGGCAGTGCTCCGCTGACGAATACCGTCTTGCCAGCAACACAGGTTACGCCACGACCGTCATGGTTTAAATGGTGGATAGTGGTTTCAACAATGTGTTGCATGGGGGAAATCCCTGATGGCCTGCATGCTGTAAAACAGAGCGTTAACGGCCAAGCACTTCAGGCCCTCTCTTGCGTTAGCCTCTAGCGCAAAGGATAACGTGGGTTTAAGGTGCCAGAAAGGATACGCCATGCACGTAACTCGCTGCCACCAAGGTGAAAACGAATTACCTCGCGCGC
>JAAXIA010000124.1 GCA_012270595.1 Rhodanobacteraceae bacterium
CTCTGAATAGATCAGAGATTCCTTAACAGGCTGAGTCTGGGTTTTCCCCGGAATTGCCCCATGCTGAGTGGTATGTGCAGAAATTGCACATACCACATCTTCATCTAATTCATTGGATTCAAATATATTTTTTAAATGGCTTCCAATGCTGGTTCGATCTACACCAAATAGATCTGCCATGTGCTGTTGCGTCAGCCAAATGGTTTCATCGTTCAAGATGACTTCAACTTTTATATCACCCCCCGGGGCGGTGTAAAGCAGAAACTCGGTTACTTCATCCTGAATAGTTAGGCCTTTCGACTCTTTTTTGCTCACGCTGCTACTTCCTTGGCGTGTTGGTCACACACGGAACAATAAAACTGCTACAATTGCGCTCTCCGCTTTAGGGTGTCACTGTGCGCACTTCCTTTGATGTAAGGGTCCCAAGTCAGAATGTCATCGCTTATAACTTTGCTATTGTCAAAATCTCTTAACAAGATAGCATGGAAGCATCTGTTAACGTTGATCGTCTGTTGATCGTCTCTTGCGCCTTAAGCCTTCCCGCCAACCATCCACACTATCATGGCAATGCACATCATACTGAACGGCCAAGTGCGCGATTGCGCAGCTTCCATCACCTTGGCCGACCTGCTCAAAGAAACCGGCTACGCTCAACGTCGGGTTGCCGTGGAAGTGAATCGTGAAATCGTATCACGTAGTCGCCATGCCACACACGTACTTGCAGAAGGCGACCACGTCGAAATCGTCCATGCCATGGGCGGTGGCTGAGCCATCACCGCCCCACCTCATGGATTTGCTACGGGCATCAGGATTCCACAAGCGGTAGCCATCCATCGCCCCCCGTAAGCTTTTGTATTTTTATGGATCAGAACACTATCGATACCACCGCCCCCCTGGTCATCGCTGGCCAGCGCTACGACTCGCGTCTGTTTATTGGTACCGGTCTGTATAAAGATTTTCTGCAGACCCGTGATGCCGTACAGGCAGCCGGTGTCCAGGTTGTCACTGTAGCGGTTCGCCGCGTCAATATCGGCCAGGATAACGACACGCCGAACCTGCTTGACCTACTGCCACCTGAGCGCTTTACCATACTGCCCAACACTGCGGGCTGCTACAGCGCAACCGATGCAGTGCGCACCTGTAAACTGGCCCGTGAGTTGCTAAACGGCCACAAACTCACAAAACTGGAAGTACTGGGCGACCCCAAAACCCTGTTTCCCGATGTAGTCGCCACTTTGAAGGCTGCTGAAGAACTGGTCTCTGATGGCTTCGATGTGATGGTCTACACTTCCGATGACCCGGTGATCGCCAAACAACTAGAAGACATCGGCTGTGTGGCAGTCATGCCCTTGGCTGCGCCCATCGGTTCGGGACTGGGTATTCAAAACCACTATAACCTTCTGGAAATCGTGGAAAACGCCAAGGTTCCGATTATTGTCGATGCCGGTGTGGGAACGGCCTCCGATGCCACGATAGCCATGGAGCTGGGTTGCGACGGCGTACTGATGAACACAGCCATCGCACGCGCACAAGATCCCATCCTGATGGCACATGCCATGAAACTGGCCGTCCAGGCTGGCCACGCAGCCTTTCACGCCGGACGCATTGCACGCAAGCGGTATGCCTCCGCCTCCAGCCCGATCACTGGCACCATCGGTTAACAACCCGCGGGTACCCCAGGTTAAAGCCGGCAAGGTCTGCCACACTAAAAACCCGAACTGGGTATGTGACGACACACATACCATCCTGTCACCATCCTCATGTCCACAAACCCAACTTCCCGCCCCATGCGTCACATCCGCAGTTTCGTCATGCGCACCGGGCGTATGACACCTGCTCAGCAACGTGCCTTCGATACGCACTGGGCCTGCTATGGCATCGCATATACCGGCACCATACAAAACTTTACCGCGCATTTCGGGCGAAGCGCTCCCCTCGTGCTGGAAATCGGCTTTGGTAACGGTGAAGCCCTGCTATGGGCCAGCAAACACGATCCGGTGCGTAATTATCTGGGCATCGAAGTACACAGCCCCGGCATAGGCCGCCTGATGAACGCACTGGCAGTGGAACACCGCAACAATGTGCGCCTGTATCACCATGACGCCATGGATGTCCTGGAGCACGAAATTGCCCCGGCATCCCTGGCCGAAGCACGCATCTGGTTTCCTGACCCATGGCATAAAAAACGTCACCACAAGCGCCGCATGGTACAACCATCATTCATTTCAAAGCTCGCCGCGCGCACAATCCCCGGCGGATTATTGCACCTGGCCACCGACTGGCAGCCCTATGCCGAACACATGCTTGCGGTCATGGAAAGCGCAACTGAATGGTGCAATGCCACCGCACCCGGTCAATACACGCAAAGACCCGATTGGCGAATTATCACTCACTTTGAACGCCGTGGTCTGAAACGTGGCCATGGTGTGTGGGATCTTCTCTACTACCGTCGACACGCGACCTCTGGCCATATCTTGCCTTGATAATAAATGCGACATTATTGTAATTTTATCTCTGTTATTTGTTTTATAGTCATCAATCGCGCTATTAATCGCTGGCACTCTGGAGAAGACGTATGTTCTTTAAAAACAGAAAGTTGCAAGAAATGGTCCGGAAGAACAGAAAGACTCCAAGGTATCGCCAATTCTGGTGCAAACTGCGCCTGACAAAGCTGACTCCACTTGGCCTTACTCTGCTGACAACCGTCGCACAGCCAGCGTGCGCCCTGACCCATGCCAGCATACCGCCCAGGGTAGGACCATGGAGCTATGATACGAACTGGGGCTTCACTGCGCCTTCCCGCCTGCTAACAGAAGCAGCCGCACTTAACCAGATTCGCATCTGGTACACGGGCGATGGATACAAGGTATGCCGGATTTGGGTGCTCCGTCATATGCTGTTTAAGGGCAAAAATTTCTTTCTGGGGGTCGAAAGCGGGGGCGAAGCCAACGATCCGGTAGCTATCCGTTACACCGCTGACAATGACTTAAGGCCATGCACACACAAGGAAAAAACCGTCATTGAGGTCCACCGCGACCGTCGCGTTTACTGTCCAAAAGGCTATCATCGTAACAATGAAACCCGCCTTTGTGATCCATCATCGGTGCGAAAGTACCACTCAGGTCGTCACACAACTAGGTGGTAGTTGATTATTGTTCTCCAGTTTTTTAAGCACCTTGATTACGTCACTAAACCTTGAGGATTTTAAAAGGTCTGCTCAAAAGGGAAACGCCAAGACATATGGCAGCCAGCCTTGGCTCCAGATAAAAGACCCACCCTTGCTTTCATGGACGAAAGCACCCAAGGTTTTCTATACTGCCGCGGTTTAGCTCTCACTGCCGGGAGGCACCATGAGTAACCAGCTCGCGTACCAACGCATTTTGCTAAAGCTTTCGGGTGAGGCGCTTATCGGCGAGGCCGACTATGGCATTGACCCGAAGGTGATCAGTCGCCTGGCCGAGGAAATCGTAGAGGTCCAACGCGCTGGCGTGCAAGTCGGCTTAGTGATTGGTGGCGGTAATATTTTCCGTGGTGCCGGTCTTTCCGCAGCAGGCATGGATCGTGCAACCGGCGACCATATGGGCATGCTGGCTACGGT
>JAAXIA010000116.1 GCA_012270595.1 Rhodanobacteraceae bacterium
GGTCGCATCCAGCTGTTCATTCATGCCGCGAGCGTGGGTGAGGCTTACATAGCATTCAAGGATTGGGATATAGGGGACATCATTGGCGTCGAAGGCTTGATGATGCGCACCAAAACAGGGGAATTATCGGTAAGAGTCGATACGTTGCGCCTGTTAACCAAGAATCTGCGTCCATTGCCTGACAAGCATCATGGCATGAGCGATGTGGAGCAACGCTATCGGCAGCGTTACCTCGATCTCATCGTGAGCCAGGAAGTGCGCACCATTTTCCAGCAGCGCTCGCGTAGCATCAGTTTTATCCGGCAGTGGCTGGAGGCTGCACCACGGCGTTTTATGGAAGTGGAAACGCCGATGATGCACGTGATCCCCGGTGGTGCTACGGCCAGGCCCTTTATCACCCACCATAACGCACTGGATATAGACCTTTATTTGCGTGTAGCACCAGAGCTTTACTTAAAACGTTTGGTCGTTGGTGGTTTTGATCGCGTGTATGAGATCAATCGCAATTTTCGTAACGAGGGAGTGTCTACCCGCCACAATCCAGAGTTCACCATGCTGGAGCTTTATCAGGCCTATGCCAGCTACGATGACATCATGGATCTTACCGAAGAGCTGGTACGCGAGACGGCCCGTAAGGTGCTGGGCCGGACCCAGTTAGAATGGGACGGCGTGTGCATCGACCTGACGCCTGCTTTTCGCCGATGGAAGATGGACGATGCCGTGCTGGAGCGCAATCCATCCATCCAGCGCAACGAATTGCGTGATCGTGCGGCGCTAGCTGTTCATGCCGAGCACCTTGGTGTGCAGATAAAGAAAGAGGATGGTTGGGGCAAGTTGTTGCTGGAAATTTTTGAAAAGACGGTGGAGCATGATCTTGTGCAACCCACTTTTATCACGCACTATCCACTGGAAGTCTCGCCACTGGCGCGCGAGAACGAGAGTGACAAGGGCATCACTGATCGCTTTGAGTTGTTTGTGGGTGGTCGGGAAATTGCCAACGGCTTCTCCGAACTTAACGATCCAGAAGACCAGGCGGTTCGCTTCAGGACACAGGTGGCTGCATCCAGGGCTGGGGATGATGAGGCTATGCATTACGACGCAGATTACATTCGTGCCCTGGAAGTGGGTTTGCCACCCACCGGAGGGCTGGGTATCGGGATTGACCGTTTGGTGATGCTGCTCACCGGCGCTGCCTCGATTCGGGATGTGCTGCTGTTTCCGGCCATGCGCCCCGAAAGCCAGGGAAGATTCTGATCGAAATGACTTTCGGTTGGCATGGTGTGCCAAAGGCCTCATTTTTTTCTGCCCAGCGCATTTTTTTCAATCCAGGTTACTATTTTTGTCCCCTCCCTTTTTTTTTCGGATAATACGGATAGATGGTCGCCTCGACGGCGTCCCAGGGAATGCACTGTTTCTGATAGGCTCAAACTGGCCTTGCATCTTCATAAGTGTTTTGACAGGGTTTTGACAGATTTTCGGCATTCAATCAGACTTTTCTCAAATCTATTACAGCCATGACTACCCATTCTGCCAGCATTTTCTCCGCCGGCTTCCTGCGTCCGCTTTATTATCTGTGGCGCTTGCCGCTGCTGTTATTGCATGTGCTCTTTGGCATTCTGGTGGCGTGCTTTGTGGCAGGCTGTGGCCATCCTCGCCGTATGTTGCGTGGGCGTGAGCCGCTCGCACACCGTTTGATTCGCTGGTGGTCTGGTCGTCTGGCGCGTATTTTTGGCCTGCGTTTGGTGCGTGTTGGCCAGCCGCGGACCGATCCGGTCATGTTCGTTGCCAATCACACCTCGTGGATTGACATTGGGCTATTGCACAGTCAGCGGGCGGCCTGCTTTGTGGCCAAAGCCGAAATTGCGCGCTGGCCCCTGCTTGGCTGGATGGCAGCAACTGGTGGCACTATTTTCCACCGTCGTGGAAGTAACAGCTCGCTCTCGAGCGTGATGCGTACCATGGTGGAGCGTATGGAAGAAGGCTCTTCGGTGGCCGTGTTCCCTGAGGGCGGTACTAGCTATAACGGTGTGCTTAAGGTGTTTCATGCGCGTATTTTTCAGGCTGCGATAGATGCTGGTGTTATGGTGCAGCCAGTAGCGCTGCGTTTTACTCGTAACAGGCGTCGCGTGATTGACGCCGGCTTTCGCAGGAATGAGAACTTTATGCAGAACCTGTTGCGCCTGCTTGGAAGTGCACCCATGGATGCAGAAATACACTTTCTGGAGCCGGTGCCGACCAACATCGCCGGGCGACGTAACGTCGCTGAACTCGCCCGTGAGCGTATCAGTAGGGCATTGGAAGCATCTAACCCGTGAGGCTTCCCAGGGGCAGCGATTTTCGACCATCGTGGCCATTTACCAATGGTCATGTACAGACCTTGTTTTCCCCTGGCGCCTTTATTAGTGGTTATCCCTTTTCCAGGACATCATGTGAGCTGATTCAACGTGCGGAAAAGGTAGTTCTGGATGCGGGTCATGGCGTGCGCTTGAGTGGTGCCTTCACCGCGCAAAAGCTGCGCCCGCAAGCACGAGGACTGGCGGTGCTTTTTCACGGTTGGGAAGGCAGCGTGGATTCCAGCTACGTGGTGCGAACTGGAAACCGTCTTTTGGGTGAAGACTGGGATGTTTTGCGCCTCAATTTCCGCGACCATGGTGGTAGTCATGCCTTGAACGAGGGGTTGTTTCACTCCTGCCGGATCGATGAAGTTGTCCATGCCCTGGGCGCGATCGCCGCGCGTTGGCCGACACGGCCCATAGCGCTTGCTGGTTTTTCGTTGGGAGGCAATTTTGCTTTGCGTGCGGCGATGCACCAGGCATGCGCAGGGATATCACTCAGTTACGTTCTGGCGGTATGCCCGGTGATTGATCCGGCTAGTGGCCTGTTTGCGCTGGAAAGGCGGGCCCATGGCCTTTATCAGGCTTATTTTTTGCGTCAGTGGCGCAAGTCACTGCGGGCCAAACAAGTGAGCTTTCCACAGCATGTTTATTTCAGGCCCGCTGAACTTAAGCAGAGTTTGATTGACCTCACCGAGTTGCTGGTACATCGACATACCCATTTTTCTTCGTTGCAAGCGTACCTGCAGGGCTATGCGCTCACGGGTTCGGCTATGCAGTCGATGACTATTCCTGCCACGATTCTCACCGCACGTGATGATCCGATGATTCCGGTGAAGGCGTTTGAGGAGCTTGATCTGCCCGCCAATGTGGAGTTGGATATTGCGCCCTATGGTGGTCATTGTAGTTTCATGCATGGTTTCAACATGAAAAGTTTTACTGACGATTACATTGCGGAGCGTTTCAACACATTGAGTGACGGACGCCTGTCCGCCTGGCTTGCTGCGCGACCTTAAGTTAAGCTTGGGGCACCATGGATAATTCCGGGTGTGATGACCGAGGGTACAATTACCGCACAAGAACAACCCAAAGTCGCCGTAGCGGCGAGGTTAAAAACCGGCCAAAAGAAAGACAGGCAGGTGCGGTGTGACATCACAAATCTCCTTAAGACTGGCAAACTTATGGCGTAATACCTTGTACTCACTAAGGAATCCCTGATCAATTGATGTT
>JAAXIA010000118.1 GCA_012270595.1 Rhodanobacteraceae bacterium
GGGTAAGTACGCTTTCGATCCGAGGTAGATGGTGCTTTTGTACCGTATCCAGGGTGTAGGCATTAGGCGCATACAGGCGCAAGCCGGTTTCGTCTTCGTGCGCCTGTAACGGCATGAGCCAGGTGTATAAGTCCTCGGCGCTGACCTCAGCTTGAGTTTCCAAGTGTTCCAGGCAGCGTTTCCACAAATCAGGCATGAATTATCAACCAGCTTCTTATGGGTGAGTAAAGGGGTGTCCGAGTGTCGGATCCGTGTTTGGAAAGTCTAACAGGAAGAATAGGGTGCCGAATAAATACGTTGGTGAAATGAGGTTCTGGAAAATAAAAAAACCGCGGTTCAGACAGTTAAGGTCGCTTGGGTTGACGTAGTCATTTTGATCGGGCACACTAGTTAGTCCTTTTAAAAAACGTAGAATTGACGGAGCAAGCCATGAAGCGGACCTTCCAGCCCAGCAAGCTCAAGCGCGCCCGTACCCACGGCTTTCGTGCCCGTATGGCAACTGCAGATGGTCGTAAAATTTTAAACGCCCGCCGTGCCAAGGGGCGCAAGCGTCTTATTCCGTAATTTTGTGTATGGCCTTGTGTGCTGCGAATCTGCCGCGTCATGCGCGGCTTCGTTGCGCTGCTGATTTTTCTGCCATACGGCGAAATAGTGTGCGGCAGGGTGGACGTTGTTTCACCATACGTTACCGGCCCAATGGTCTGGTGTATGCCAGGCTTGGTCTGGCGGTATCTAGGCGTGTATCCAGACGTGCGGTCGAACGCAATCGGATCAAGCGGTTGTTGCGTGAATCTTTTCGGCGTAAACGCACATATTTGCCGGCGGTGGACTTTTTAGTGATGGCGCGTGAATCGGCGAGTGGTCGCTCGGGTGCGGAGTTGCTAGCCGATATGGACGCATTGTGGCGTAAGCTATCAACCTTGAAAAAGACCGCTGGTAGTGATCAGCTATACTAAAGGATACGTGGAGTATGTTGCCAAAGCAGGCTTTTCAGTCGCCGCAGGGGTTTGTTGCCCGCGTGTGGGTTTTGGTTTCACTGATCTGCTATGGAAAAACGACGGAATTTTCCCTGTTGTACAGGCTCACCCTGAGTAGGTTCGAGGATGAATCTGTTCAGGAGTTTTCTTTACCCTTTCTTGTGCCGGATTTGATCGTGCGGCACGTATTTCCCGGATCCTGTCCGCGATGAATCAGACGCGCACTTTTTTGCTGTTTGCCTTGTTTGCTGTGAGCTACCTCCTTTTTATGGCTTGGCAAAAGGATAACGCCCCGTCGCCTGCCGCAGCTGTCACGGAGGCCGTCAGTGCAATAAACGACCAGCCTGAGGCCATCATCCCGACGAGTGTGCCTCCGCAGCCATCTGGCCCTGGTGGGCTGGGTCAGGCTGTCACTGCAATGCACTCAGGCAAGACATTGACTGTTAGTACCGATACATTGCGTCTGGTTATTGATACCCGTGGCGGTAGCATTGTGCGCTCGGAGCTTCTGCATTACCCAAAGGTGCCGCGTACTAAAAAAATGCCACATCCTGGCCCCATCCGGTTGCTCGATAGTAGTCGGGCCCATTACTTTGTGGCCCAGAGTGGTTTGATTAGTGCACACAATCCGGCACCAGATCACCGCGCTCTTTTCCACGCAGATAAAACCAGCTATACCCTTTCTCCAGGAAAGAGTGTGTTGACCGTTAACCTTGACTGGGCATCTCCTTCAGGGATCAGAGTGGTAAAAAGCTACGTTTTGCACCGCGGAAGCTATGTTGTACAGGTGAAGCAGCATATTGACAATGGTACCACCCAAGCCTGGAACGGTAATGCTTATCAGCAATTGCAGCGGGTGATGCCACCGGTGCAGCAAGAGAGTAATTTTCTGGTGCGCATGTCCAACCCTTCGCATTACAGCTTCTTTGGTGCAGCCTGGTATAGCCCGCAACAGAAGTTTAAAAAACTGGCTTTTGATAAATTCAATGAAGAGCCTTTGCAGACCAGCACCAGCGGTGGCTGGGTGGCGATGATACAGCATTATTTTGTTGGTGCCTGGATTCCTGCCAGCGGGCAACGTGATACATTTTCTACGGCTGTCGTAACCGCTGGTGGCCAGCCGCGCTATATTATCCGAAGCGTTGGTCAACAGATCAGCCTCGCGCCAGGGCAGCAAGGGGAAAGTAGTGCCCGCCTGTTTTTGGGACCCAAGCTTCCAGACGTACTTGGCGCCACTGCGCCTGGGCTGGAACTCACCATCAACTACGGCATGCTAAAGCTGGTGGCGGTGCCACTGCACTGGATTTTAGCCAGGTTGGACAAATTCACCAGTAACTGGGGTGTGTCCATTATCCTTCTGGTTTTGCTGATTAATCTGGTTACGCACAAGCTGAGCAAGGCGCAGTATCTGTCAACTGCCAAAATGCGCAAGCTCAAGCCAAGGATGGACGCCTTGAAAGAACGTTACGGCGACGACAAACAGAAAATACATAAGGCAACCATGGAGCTATACAAGAAAGAGAAGGTCAATCCTTTAGCTGGTTGTCTGCCCATGTTGATTACCTTCCCGATCTTCTGGGGCCTTTATTTTGTACTGCGTGACAGTGTGGAATTGCGCCAGGCGCCATTCTTTGGCTGGATCCATGACCTGTCTGCGGCT
>JAAXIA010000106.1 GCA_012270595.1 Rhodanobacteraceae bacterium
GCCCGCTCAATAGCTGGCTAGCATACGTTTTATGGTGATACAGGTCAACAGGTTAACGCGCACATTTGGTTGATTCGGCATGATTGCGTGGACCCCAGTGCGCGCATGCTTTCAACAGAGCCCCATACCTGCCTGACGGTTAGCCCCTTACAGGGACTCGTCCCATCGTATGGCGCTGGAAGATCCTGCAAGGACGGATTTGGGCAATAACACGCGACGATAAGAAAATTCAATAAAAATATGCAATGCCCTTGCTAATCTATATCCAAGGTCAGGATCAAACGGCTAGCCGGAGTTATCCCGTTAATGGCCTGCCCTAAAAAAAATCACTCCGGCGTGACCTGCAAGAAACGGGGACGGTATGCCTTACAGGCAGGTTCCAGGAGAGCTAAAGATGCGACCACAGTGCATGATGGTTTCTAGCCATAGATATTGTTCGCCGCTATGCTTGGCACCGTTATGGATAAGGCTGTTATCCACTGGCAGCAGCTGGTATTACCTGGTGCTGACGTTGCACTGCTACCGCATTGGTTGCCTGAGGTCGAGGCTGATGCGCTGATGAGGCATTTGCTGGCCGATATTCCGTGGGAAAGGCACCGGCTGCGGCTGTTTGGGCGCGAACTGGATGCGCCACGCTTAAGCTGCTGGATGGGTGATACTGGCACGACTTACCGTTATTCGGGACAGCGCTTCGAACCGCGGTCATGGTCGCCATTGATGGCCAACTTGCGTCGGCGCGTGGAGCAGGTTTGCGCGGTGCGTTTTAACAGTGTCCTAGCTAACTTATATCGTAACGGCTATGACGCGATGGGTTGGCACAGCGATAATGAGCCGGAACTCGGTACGCGGCCTTTGATTGCTTCATTGAGTCTGGGCGCTGAGCGCCGCTTTCGTTTTCGTCGCCGCCCGGTATCTGGGCAGGCAGCAGGGGGTGGTGTCAAGTTAGATCTGCGTCTGCCCCACGGAAGTTTGCTGCGTATGGCCGGGCAGACCCAGTGTCTGTATCAGCATGATTTACCGAAGATGCGGGCGGTAACGGCGCTACGGTTAAACCTCACCTTTCGCCATATTGTGTGAACCACGCATAGGTGGAGACGTAAGCGGTTAAGTGTACTTCCATTCCTAACGTTGTCCCTGAGGCTTGGATGGGTGACCTTTGAGACCAGAGGCTGGTGCCATGAAGTAACCTGAAAGACCCTTGATTTCAGACGCGTGGAGCGCACATAGACCCGCAAGGATAGCATAATCGGTTATGCTTGCCGTTTGTACGCAGGGAATCGGGTGAATGGTTTCGCTGTTTTTTTCTCGCTCGCCTGCGTAGGCGAGCGGAGGCTTTTGTTGTATCGCGGTGAGCGTGTTTTTTTTTTTGCATGGTGATGACATGGCATTGATGGCATACGACGATTACGAACAAGGCGAGCGCGTACAACGGTGGTTGCGCCAGAATAGTTTATCCATTGTACTGGGCTTGGTGATTGGTCTGGCGTTGGTCTTTGGCTGGAGACAATGGCGGAAGCATGAGACCGGCGAGCAGGAGGTTGCGGCGCAGCTTTATCTGCATATGCAACAAGCGCAGCTAATGGGCCAGACAGGACGGGTTAATGCTTTGGTAACGCAGCTTATGAAAGATTATGCCGACAACCCTTATGCCCTGTTTGCAGTGTCTGATCGGGCGGTAAGCGATGTGCGTTCCCATCATCTGGATAAAGCCCTGGTCTCGCTGAAATGGGCGCAACAGCATGCTTCTTCACCTGCACTTAAGGTGTTGACCCAATTGCGTATAGCGCGGGTACAACTAGCCCAGGGGCATGCTAGTCAGGCCATGGTTACGTTGGGTGCGATCTCGACCGGAGATTATCCTGCGCTGGTTCAGGAATTGCGTGGCGATGCGCTGCTCAAACTTCATCGTCCTGATGCGGCGCGTAAAGCCTATCAGGCAGCGCAGCGTGCTTTGCGCAAGGCTCATATGCAAAGCCTGTTGTTATCCATGAAAATTGACGATCTGGCCGCCGGGAAGCAGGGCATATGAAAGCAGGGTTAATGAAATACATTTGTGCGCTTGCTGGACTGGCACTTGTTCTGACATTGACTGCCTGTCATTCTTTCAAGAAAAGAAACATTCATCCCCCAACACCACTGGTCAAGGATTTTACTCCCACCGTGCAGGTGAAGCGCTTGTGGGAAGATCGGGTTGGCAAGGGGGCTGGTGCAAGCGGCGTGCGGATGCGACCAGTCGTCGCCAATGGCGTACTCTATGCAGCCAGTACAGACGGAGTTTTGTGTGCCATTGACGTCACTCATGGCAATGTGCTTTGGAAAAAGCGCGCACGCCAGCTTGTGGCAGGCGGCAACCACGGGGATACGCATTATGCTGGTGGTCCGGGAGTGCTTGGCGATACGCTTGTGATTGGTACCTTGAGCGGTCACGTGTACGCCATGAACGCAGAGAATGGCACACTGCTGTGGATGGCCAGCCTGTCAGCAGAAGTGATTGATGCGCCAGCTATTGCCGGCAATCTGGTGATGGTGCGCACCCAGGATGGAAGAGTCTATGGTTTGGACCGCCGCAGTGGAAAACGCCATTGGCTTTACGATCAGGGCCGTGTTCCTGCGCTTAGTCTGCGTGGTAACGGTCCACTGCTGGCACTCGGTGGCGCAGTGTTTTTTGGCAGTGATGACGGCAAACTGGTGGCACTACGCCAGGATAGTGGTGAAAAGTTGTGGGAGCAGTCTCTGGCTAGTGGTGAAGGCCGCAGCGCTATGGAGCGGCTTGATGATGCCGATGGACGTATTCTTGCAGATAGCACCACACTCTATGGTGCCGCCTATCATGGCAAGCTGATTGCTGTGGCCGGAGCTAGCGGGCAAGTGCAGTGGTCGCGCCCCTTTTCCACCTACACTTCGCTGGAGCTTGATGGCAACACGCTCTATGGCGTGGATGATTCATCGCAAGTCTGGGCGTTTGACAAGAGTACCGGTGCCGATCGCTGGAAGAACGACAAGCTTCGTTATCGCTGGCTTAGTGCGCCGGCAGTACAGGGAAACTACGTTGTAGTTGGCGATCGCTACGGGTATGTACACTGGCTGCAAACGGGTGACGGTACGCTGGCTGCACGTATGCGCTTGGCGCGTAATGTGCCTATCCGTGCCCAGCCGGTGGTTGTCGACGGTGTGGTGTATGTGGAGGATGTTAAAGGCCATATCGCTGCTTATCGTCTTGTCGCGCATTGATGGTCGGCTGCTAACACAAGGAGGCATGTTTTTCCATGTTGCCTGTCGTCGCCCTGGTCGGTCGCCCCAATGTTGGCAAGTCCACACTTTTTAATGTACTCACGCGCAGTCGAGACGCTTTGGTCGCTGACATGCCGGGCGTCACTCGTGATCGTCATTATGGTATATGCCGCATGGATGAAGCGCCTTCATTTGTGGTGGTGGATACTGGCGGTTTATCCGCTGCGGATGGAGGTTCTGGCAAGGAACTGGATGCACTGACAGCCAGCCAGGCGCGCTTGGCTATGGATGAAGCCCAGCTCGTGGTGTTCGTTCTCGATGCACGGGATGGTTTGTTGCCCCAGGATATGTTTATCCTCGACGAACTGCGTCGCCGCAGTCAGATCATGATCGCGGTAGTCAACAAGACCGATGGTATGGATGAACAGATCGCCTTGGCCGAATTTGCCCCCTTGGGTATTGCTACCATGCTGCCTCTATCAGCGGCGCATGCCCGTGGCATCCACGATCTTCTTGCTGCGATCATGACGCTGCTGCCTGATGTCGGGGATGAAGCCGAAGAAGCCGAACCGGACGGATCTATTTGCGTTGCCATTGTGGGTCGCCCGAACGCGGGTAAATCGACCTTGATCAATCGCTTGCTGGGTGAAGAACGACTGATTGTCTCAGGGCAGGCCGGCACCACCCGCGACCCGGTCAGGGTTGGTCTGGAGCGCGATGGTCAACGTTATACCCTGGTTGATACAGCGGGTGTGCGACGCAAGGCGCGGGTCCAGGAGGCCTTAGAGAAATTCAGTGTCATCAAAACCATGCAGTCCATGGCTGCGGCACAAGTGGTGGTAATGATGATTGACGCACGAGAGAATGTGTCTGATCAGGATCTCACCTTGATTGGGCACGCGCTGGAGGAGGGGCGGGCGCTAGTCATTGCCATCAACAAGTGGGATGATCTTAGCAGTTACCAGCGCGAACAGTGTCAATCTGCGCTGGAACGACGCCTAGGTTTCGTGAACTGGGCCAGACGGGTGTTTATTTCTGCACTGCACGGCTCGGGTTTGCGTGAGCTGATGCGTGCTGTGGTGCGTGCGTATGCAGCGAGCCGCCAAACATTGAGTTCATCCAGCTTGACCCGCACGCTGGAAATAGCCTATGAAAACTACCAGCCGCCGTTGGTACACGGACACGCCCCGAAGTTGCGTTTTGCCCACCCTGGCGGTCACCATCCGCCGACTGTTGTCATTTACGGTAGCCGTACTCGACATATTGCGCCGGCTTATCGGCGTTATCTGGAGCACTTTTTTCGCGAACGCTATCAATTGGAAGGCACTCCCATACGTATTGATTTTCGTGAAAGTGAAAACCCTTATGCCGACCGGAAAAAGCTGCCTGACCGGAGCAGGCGGCGCCGTCGTATCCCTTGAACGGCACCCGGTGCGTTACACTGCGGAGCATGCTTATACCCTCTCTTTCGGGCTAGGATCTGGCCATGCAGGCTTCATGTGAACGGGTAGATGAAGTCAGTCCTGCCGACGCGTTGGCTCAACACAAACAAGGTGCCTTGCTGCTCGATGTACGCGAGGAGTGTGAACGCGCAACAGGTATGCCAGCAGGGGCAATAGGGTTGGCCGCTGGCTGCCTTGGGGCGCGTATGGAACAGATTGAACCTGATCGCCTGCGTCCCATTCTGACCTTGTGCGGTAGCGGCAAGCGTTCACGCCTGGCCGTTGAAACCCTCCGGCTGTGTGGTTATCGCTATGTGCGGTCGGTCGCCGGGGGAATTCGGCGTTGGAAGGCTGAAGGATTGCCATTGAGTTATGGTGCACTCGATGTTGACGCCGCCGAGCGTTATGCGCGCCAGTTGTGTCTGCCGCAGGTGGGTGAAGCTGGGCAGCTTGCATTGGCCGCCGCACGTGTTGCCTTGATCGGCGCGGGTGGCCTTGGCGCGCCTGCTGCCCTGTATCTGGCAGCGGCTGGCGTGGGACAGATAAGCGTGATTGACGATGATCGCGTCGAACGCTCCAATTTACAGCGCCAGGTGATCCATACCGAGGCGCGAGTGGGTATGGCCAAAACCGCATCAGCATGCCTGACGCTTGGCGCGCTCAACCCACGGGTGCGGGTGTATGATTGTCATGAGCGCTTGCAAGCGAATAATGTGGACCGTCTGCTGGCCAATCACGATCTGGTGATTGATGGCAGTGACAATTTTTCCACGCGCTACCTGCTTGTCGCCGCTTCTTTGCGGCTCAGGTTACCTTGGGTATACGGTGCCGTCGAGCGTTTTGGCGGACAAGTAAGTGTGTTCGACCCACGCTGCGAGGACTCGCCATGTTACCGCTGCCTGTTTGCCGAGCCGCCGCCCGCTGCTGAGGCACCCAATTGCACTCAGGCCGGAGTACTCGGCGTGGTGCCCGGTATCGTCGGTTTGCTCCAGGCCACGGAGGCCATCAAGTTGCTGCTTGGACTGGGCGATTGTCTGGTGGGTCGCCTGCTTTCTTTCGATGCACTTTCTATGCATTTTCGTCAAACACGCCTGCTGCGCGATGATGCCTGTCCGGGCTGTGGTTCCGGAGCACCGTCGCGTGATGTTATAGAGGTGGCCCACAATAAAATTGCTTTTTGACCGGTATGCACGCGCACGGTTTACCCAGTGTCCTGACCATAACACTATTTGTTTACTTGGCCAGAGCACCCGATAATGCCTTTTTTTATTGAGGTGGGGCGATGGGATGGGTGCACGTATTCTTGACGGCAAACGGATTGCAAAGGATCTTCTCGGTTACCTGGCGAGGCGGGTGGCTGAAC
>JAAXIA010000005.1 GCA_012270595.1 Rhodanobacteraceae bacterium
GTGTCCATACGGGGTACTAAGGCGTCGCGGCTGGAAAGGTGAATTCTAGCAAATCAGTACTGCTTCATGGGCGTTAAATGTGTTTTGCAGAAATATATGTTAACCTGAAAGAGCGAGCGCGTTTCAGCTGAAACCTTTAGGACGTCTCGGGTTTTCAGAGCATTTCAGGTTTGAAGTTAGCACATTAATGAACAGATCATGTTGACTTGCGCTGGTGTTTAGTCTTAGAATTCCGCGCTAACCGGTGGTGCTTCTGCGCATCACCGGTTTTCCAGTTTGGTTTCCACAGCAATCACAGTAATTCTCCCTGAAGGTTATTCCCATGAGTTACGCAGTCATCCGGACCGGCGGCAAGCAGTACCGCGTAGAGCAGGGATCTGTCCTGCGCGTAGAGCGTTTCAATGCCGAAGAGGGCGCCGAGGTTAGCTTTGACCAGGTATTGCTGGTGGGCGAGGGCCAATCGACCACAGTCGGCACCCCGATGGTAGACGGTGGGCGCGTATTGGCCACTGTGCGCAGGCATGGTCGTGCCGACAAGGTACACATCATTAAGTTTCGCCGCCGCAAACACTTCAAGAAACAGCAGGGCCACCGTCAGCATTTTACTGAAGTCGAAATTACGGGCATTGGCGCCCCGAGCATGAGGAGTGTGTGAGTCATGGCACATAAAAAAGGCGTAGGTTCCAGCCGTAACGGTCGCGATTCAAACCCGAAATATCTTGGTGTGAAAGTTTACGGTGGACAGCTGGTCCGGGCCGGCAACATCATTGTGCGTCAGCGCGGCACACAGTTTCATGCCGGCGATGGCGTGGGTTTAGGGCGTGACCACACCTTGTTTGCGCTGGTTGATGGTATGGTCGAGTTCAAGGTCCGCGGTGATAAAAATCGTAAATTTGTGAATGTTCTCCAAGCCTGATAGCTTTTCTCCTTACACTGACGAAAGCTCCCCTTGGCGGAGGATTTTTCGTTCTTAACGGAAGGGCTGTTGCTTGCCACCACGAGGTAGGTAAGCTGGGCCTTGTGATATTCAGTAAGGCCCAGAGCCGTCAGCCTTGGTACGTGTTGTCCTCTCTGCCCATGGTTATGTCGTGCGTGGTCAAGATTAGGTTTCTGGAGCGGGCATGATGGGTGTCTACGACTTTCATCCGCAAGCGTAGGGCGTCCATGAAATTTGTTGACGAAGCGATTATTCAGGTCCATGCCGGTGACGGCGGTGACGGTTGCGTTAGCTTCCGCCGAGAAAAATTCATCCCGTTGGGTGGTCCTAATGGCGGTGATGGCGGCAAAGGTGGCTCGGTTTACCTGCTGGCTCATAGCGGGATCAACACGCTTGTTGAATTTCGCTACCAGCGCCATTTCAAAGCGCAGCGCGGCCAGAACGGTATGGGCAGTGATCGTTATGGCAAGGGTGGTACAGACATCACGATTCGCGTACCGCTAGGTACTGTGGTTACCCAGGTAAATACTGGTGAGCTGATTGGTGATTTGACCAATCATGGGGAGCGCTTGCTTGTGGCCCAGGGTGGCAAGGGTGGTCTGGGTAACATCCATTTCAAAAGTTCGGTGAACCGGTCGCCACGCAAGGCGACATTGGGCACACCGGGCGAGGCGCGTGAGTTGAAACTGGAGTTGAAACTGCTCGCTGATGTGGGCTTGCTGGGCTTTCCTAACGCGGGCAAATCCACGTTTATTCGTGCGGTTTCGGCAGCGACCCCACGGGTGGCTGATTACCCCTTTACCACGTTGCATCCGAACCTGGGCGTTGTACACATCAGTGGTGAGCAGGGTTTTGTGATTGCCGACATTCCCGGCTTGATCGAAGGTGCTGCCGAGGGAGCCGGGCTTGGCATGCAGTTTCTGCGTCACCTGTCACGTACGCGCCTGTTGCTGCACATGGTGGATATAGCGCCACTGGATGGGAGTGATCCGGTTCACCAGGTCTCTGCCATTGAGCAGGAGCTGGCACGGTTCGATCCTTCCTTACTCGATCGCCCACGTTGGTTGGTGTTGAACAAGGCCGATGTGCTCTCAGAGGGTTTGCAACAGCACAGATCCGAGGAGATTGTGGCCAAACTGGCCTGGCGTCAGCCCTGGTTTGTGGTCTCGGCAGTGGCCCGCACCCGCACTATGGAAGTGTGTGAAAAGGTGCTGCGTTTCCTTCAAGAACAGCGTCGGCAGGATTGAGATGGGGCTTAGAGGCGAGCAGGGGGACTAAACCACGAAGGCGTGATACCTGTCTGCTCTCTCCATTGCTGCATCACTCTCATGAAAGACTTAAAACGAGCACGGACCGTGAAAGCTACCAGCCCATGTAGTGCCCACCGTTGATAGCCAGGTTTGCACCTGTGATCCAGGCTGTTTCGTCGGTGGTAAAGAAGGCGACCGCGTGTGCGATTTCCTCGGGTTTCCCCAAGCGACCCACTGGAATTTGGGCCACGATTTTGCTACGCACCTCTTCCGGCACGGCCATTACCATATCGGTTCCTACATAACCGGGGGAGACGGTGTTGACCGTGATACCAAACTTTGCGTTTTCCTGCGCCAGCGAGATGGTGAAGCCGTGCATGCCGGCTTTTGCGGCGGCGTAGTTGGCTTGGCCGTACTGACCTTTTTGGCCATTGATTGAGCTGATCTGCACGATACGACCCCACTTGCGTGCGCGCATACCCTCGATAACTGGACGTGTTACGTTAAAACATGAGTTTAAGTCAGTATTCACGACATCAGTCCATTGCTGGTAGTTCATCTTGTGAAAAGTGGTGTCACGTGTGATGCCGGCATTGTTGATGAGAATGTCGATTGGGCCATGGTTTGACTCAATGTCTTGCACCATGGCACGGCATGATTCGGGGTCGGAAACGTCGCCTTGTACCATATAGACGTCAATTTTTGCGTCAGCCATCTGTTTTTTCCAGCGTTGGGCTTTGGCTGTATCACGGAAATTAGTAGCTACTTGACAGCCTTGTTTGGCGAGGTGACGCACAATGGCACTGCCAATACCGCCGGTCCCGCCTGTGAC
>JAAXIA010000004.1 GCA_012270595.1 Rhodanobacteraceae bacterium
GCAAGCTCTGCAGAGCTTGCTGCACTCAATAGTGCCATTGATGCGGGTCAGTTGGACACAGTGGCGGGCACGCCGGTGAAGACGCGCCTCAGCGAGGCCCTGGTGACGGTTGATGGCAAAGTGGTATATCGTGTCGATGATGGTATTCCGGTTATGCTTCCCGAGGAGGGTATGGGCACCTTGCAATTAACGGATTTTCCCAGTGAAACATAAAGTGGTTTCCACCAAAGAAATGATCTGTTTCGCTTCTTGAACAAGGTTGGTTAATATCTGTGGTGGGAGCGGGCTTGCTTGCTGAAAACAAGGCTTCGGATACTTGCCTCCAGCTACTGCTTGGTCGTGCTTCGAATGCCATTATTGATTGCCTCAGCTGTGCCAACGATAACCTGAGTATTACCAAGCTATAAAAGAGGAGCACGCCTGTACTGTCTGCAGATTGTCCGAGTGCTTGGATGATGTCGTCTTACCGCGTATTTGTACTGCGGCGATCTTTTCGCCATGGCTTGCCTGCTACAGCTATGGATAACTTATACCAGTTACTTCCGCTCGTTATTTTACTGACTATCGTTGGATGGTGGCTGAAGTTGGTACGTAGGCGCGAATTGGCTTGTGCCGAAGTGCGTCGGCAGTGTGAGCGGCATGGTTTCCAATGGCTGGATGAAATGGTGAGCCTGCGTGGTTTGCAGTTACGTAAGGTGGGTGGCCGTTATCAACTGGAACACTGTTACTATTTTGAATGCAGCGCCAGCGGAGATGACCGACAGGCCGGGCGGCTATGGATGATCGGTAGTGCATGTACTGGTTTAAGCTTACCCTGGCTTCATGCGGATGTAAGCAAACAGGGCCATCCGTAGCTGATTTGACAGCGTATTTGTCAGGCAACGATAGACACGGAACCCTCACTTCCTTAGTAAGTCGTTGCCTAAAGTCGTAATCCGGCATGGAACCCATGGATTTAAGTGTTGAGGCTTTAATGCGGTACAGCATAAACAAACATTAATTGAGCGTCGTTTTTAGGGTCTTCGACGCCCTTTACTAATCATGGAAAACGATTTTTCAGTCGGCACGGAATTCGCTGATTAAATGAGCAATTTCCTGTCAATCATGTCCTACTATATGTACAGTGGCCGAAGATGAATGGAATATTCCATCAAAGCATCTTGAATGAACATAATCGGTAGTGCATGGATGGTCCTTGTCGTTAAAAACCTGAAAACAGTCATCATTATGAAAGTTCCAGTAATTAATTGTTATACTACAGTATCTGGAGTCATCCTTCCTGTTTTTAAAATAAAAATCCACAGCAGTGATATCCTCATCGTCAGGGTTGTATGATTCCTGGTCATAAAGGTTTCTGATATACATGTCATGATGATGAGACTCACCGGCATAGTCCCAGTGGGGGATAATATCCGATCCGTTGCACTGGATTTTTATCTTGTCGTTATCATTTGTTGTGGCAGTAGCAATCGCACCTCTATCTTTTCTTGTCACACAGTTCATGCTTAGCACTTTCCCACTGTGGTTTTCCATTTTTACATAAAAAGCCAAGCTTGCTTGGGCATGGATATAAAGAGCCAACGAAAAAACGGCTAACCAGATCTTACCAGAGACGCACTTCGTATGCATGATTATGATTTCCTGAGTAGGAATTGGGGAGGGCAATAATAGCACCACGCGCGATAGTGATCAAATCAGGAGCTGAGCAAGGATATACGTGATGCCCCTAGAAAGATGAGCCTGTCGATGACGCGGGATCCTGGTTTCGAGCGGTATGGCAAGCGGACACGCCGCGATATGTTCCTGGCCAAGATGGACCTTCGTGGTGCCACTCAACCTTTGGATAGCATGAAAACAACGCCTTCGACTGATGAGCCAGATATGTCCGAAAAAAAAGGGGTTAAATCAGAGGTCGACAATCACAACGGTGAACAGGTCAAGCCATGATTGATGGGTTGGGGCATGATCATTCAGTGTAAGATCAGATGCAATGACAGTTGTTTTGTCGAGGGTTTCCCTGGTGTTTTCCGAATTATCATTGCTCAGTGCCTGTTAAAAAAGATGCGACTTGCAAAAATGTGTCATCAGGTCTTTCAAGTGTTGGTAAATGTCCGCAATGTCGTAAAGAAAACAGCGTACTACGATCAATCCCTTGGTGCAGTTCGAGGCTATCCTTAAAAGCTAATACTTTGTCAGCCAAAGCCGTAATAATAAGGGTCTCAGCAACAATATTGCCAAGTTTCGGGGTGTGGGCTTGGCGGTTTATGATGGCTTTTTGCTGTCTTAGGTAGGCCTCCACGCCGATTTCCTCAGCCATCCGTGCTTCCACCTTTTTCATTTTCGGCGTATAGGCATAAAAACAGATGCCGGGGTGTAAGTTAAGAACAGATTTGATGCCGTTTGTTTTCGCCAATGTTATGGCCTGTTTTCTGCTGTGCAAGCTGTCTGGATTTACTGCTTTAGCAGAGGTATTAATAAGAACCAGCTTTTTGATCCAGGAGTTTTGCCGTGTTGCCAGTTCAAGCGCAACGTATCCACCCATGGAAATGCCGATGACACAATAGTTGCAATGATGGTCGATAGCACATTCAACCATATTAGCCATATCGATGATGGAGTCAAAGGAACTCACATCAGCATCGTATACGGAAAAATCATGCCGAAAGAAATTAAGCTTGCTCCAGACTTCTTTTGTTGTAAGTAGTCCTGGAATAAATAGTAGGTGCATGGTATTCCTCATGGCTGTGCGATGACGTGTTTAGGCTGCAAGTGATGATGTGTATTTAAGGCTGTTTTGTGGAGTCTTCCTGCTGATGAAAGCTTGACGGGCAAGGAGGAGATTGTGGCATGATGTGAGCATTTTAAAATCATTTTGGCCTATCTTATGCCGAGTAAACTTGCCCAATGGTTGCGGTATCAGGAACAGGTAAATCCACGTGGCGTAGATCTTGGTCTGGATAGGGTGCGCGCCGTATGGCAGCGCATGGGCGGTCGGTCGCCAGCGCGCTGCGTGGTGACAGTAGGTGGAACCAATGGCAAGGGTTCCACAGTGGCTTTGCTGGAGAGCATGTTTCGGGCGTTTGGCTGGCGCACCGGTGCTTATATCTCGCCTCATTTACTGCGTTATAACGAGCGCATCTGTTTAAACGGTGTGGAGCTTGCTGATGCCGAGTTCATTGCCAGTTTTGAGCGTATCGAAGCCGCCCGTGGGAAGACCTTGCTGACGTATTTTGAATTCGCCACCTTGGCTGCCCTGGATCTGTTTACTTCCGCACAGCTCGATGTGGCATTGCTGGAAGTGGGGCTGGGCGGGCGGCTCGATGCGGTAAATATCGTGGATGCCGACGTGGCTGTCATCACCAGCATTGGCCTTGATCATACAGCATGGCTGGGACCAGACCGTGACAGCATTGGTCGTGAGAAAGCAGGCATTGCACGACGTGGG
>JAAXIA010000122.1 GCA_012270595.1 Rhodanobacteraceae bacterium
AGGTAACTGCCGCCCCCAACCATATCAGCCAGACTATTGGCCTCAAACCAGTCACTTAAGGTCAGCGCATCCGACGGAAGCCCCCGATTTGCCCGCTCGTTGATGGCACGCCAAATCAGGCGATGGTCTTTACGGTAGAAATCATCTTCGCCAAGACGGTCGGCCACCTTGTCCAACGCATCGGTAGCCAGCATCAGCCCGCCAAGCACCGCCTGTTCCGCATCAATGGAATGCGGCGGTAGGCGCAATGCCTCAAAAGAGGGAGCTGGTCGAAGTGGACGCTCAGGAACAACGGACATGGATTCACCTCGTAAAGAGCAGAGCCGCGACCGCGCAGGCTAATAACCATCAAGCGTACGCGGCCTTCTCTCCTGTACCGGGACCCTTATCACAGTGAACAAGGAAACAGGCTCAAAACTCCAGCCAGCGGCAGAGCAATCCATGCGCTCGCCGACCAAAGACTTACTTCGCGCCAACCACCACCACTTTAATCGTGGTTTCAACGTCCGCGTGCAGGCTGATCAGCACATCGTACTCGCCAGTATGACGAATCGCGCCGTCAGCCTGAATCACTTCACCTTTGTGCACTTCGTGCCCGAGGCCATGCAGCGCCTTGGCGATGTCACGCGGGCCCACCGAACCGTACAACTTACCCTCCGCACTGGCATGGGCCTCAATGGTCACCACAGCCACTTCAGTCAGTTGCGTCTTGCGTTCCTGGGCGCTAGCCAGTTGTTTATCGGCTCTGGCTTCGTACTCAGCCCGGCGCTGCTTAAATTCGGCAAGGCTCTGAGCTGTGACGCGCACAGCCTTACCCTGCGGCAGAAGGTAATTACGACCATAACCTGGTTTCACACTCACCTTGTCGCCAAGGTTTCCCAGATTACGTACTTTCTCCAGAAGAATGAGTTCCATGATGCTTCCTTTTCGTTAGCGCCAGTTGTTCAAGCGCAGCCGGGACGGTTGTCCGAACTTCAAGATTTGCCATTTAAAAGGCACGTAGACAATTGCTTTAGATATCGTGATTATCCGTGTAAGGCAATAAAGACAGGAAACGCGCGCGCTTGATCGCTGTGGCCAACTGGCGCTGGTAATGCGCCTTGGTGCCAATGATGCGACTGGGCACAATCTTGCCGTTCTCGGCGATGTACTGACGCAAGGTATTCAAATCCTTGTAGTCAATTTCTTTCACCTTTTCGGCGGTGAAACGGCAAAACTTGCGGCGACGGAAAAACTTGGACATATCAACCCTCCTGCTCAGTCGTCGCGGTAGCGCGACTATCGTTGCTGTCATTGTCTTCGCTCATTGATGAAGGGGTAGCTTGCGGGCTTTCTTCATCACGACGGCGCGATGACTTGGCATCCTCCTTTTCTTTCGCTTTCAGAATAAAGGAGGGATCAGTATCAGGAGCATCCCGGCGAATGACCAGGTGACGCAATACCGCATCGTTGAAACGGAAACCTGATTGCAACTCATTGAGTGCGTCCTGACCCACCTCAATATTGAACAGCACGTAATGCGCCTTGGCCAGATTGGCGATGGGATAAGCCAGTTGCCGACGCCCCCAGTCTTCCAGCCGGTGGATTTTGCCGCCATGATTTTCAATCAAGGACTTGTAACGGTCGATCATAGCGTTGACCTGTTCGCTCTGGTCAGGGTGGACCAGAAACACAACCTCATAATGACGCTGAGTCATCTCAACATAACTCCTTGTGGATGCGGCCCAAAGTGGCCCGGCAGCCTCCCACTCAAAGGTGTGGTGAGGCAAGTCGTTGTCTTAAAAAAGAAGAAAAACTAAAAGAGCGTGCTTGAATAAAATTACCCTGTTTAGCACACGATAAAGGCACGTGCCGTTTATATGCGCGCACCAACATCTACATGAATGCCTGCACGATGCAGGCAAACCGCCTTGCACTTCCTCACGCACATAAAGACATGAGGATAAATGCGCAAACCGGCCTGCAGACCGGCTATTATAGACAACTATCTCCAGGCAATGCAAACTAGGCCACGCAAGTCAAGGGAGACAAGCTCAAGGAGTCAGTCACGATGCTCACTTTAACTTAGCCAACGGTAAAGCTTTCCCCACAACCGCAACTGCCGGTGGCATTGGGGTTATGAAAAACAAAGCTGGCGTTGAGACCCTGACGCTGAAAGTCAATCACGGTACCGTCAACCAGTGGCAGACTCTGGCGATCCACCACCATCGGTATGCCATCGAGTTCTATCAGTTTTTCAGCAGGATCAATGCCAGAAGCCAGATCCACATGGTAACCGAAGCCCGAACAGCCTGTCCTTTTCACACCAAAACGAATCCCTACCATGCCCGGGGAGCGGTCAAGGAACTCGCGCATACGCTGCCTGGCAGCGGCGGTAAGACTGATAGTTGTTCTTCTCATGACAATACTCAATGTGGTCGGACCCCGAAACAGACTGGACGCTTTCTCTCCATAAGGAGAAAGAGACATAAACTATATTATCATGTCGGATTGCCTTGTCACCTATACCAAGGTGACCTGACCGTTTATTTCAAGGAGTTACTGTTCATGATGGTGGAAAAGCCGATGCTTTGCAGCATCAAACACCTCCTCGATGACCAGGTCGAAGTACCTCGCCTGATCACTGTACGCGGCTGGGTCCGTACCCGCCGCGACTCCAAGGCGGGGTTGTCCTTTCTCACAATCAACGACGGCTCCTGTCTCGACACGATCCAGGCGGTAGTACCGGCCACACTAGCCAATTACGACAGTGAAGTGAAGCGCCTCACCGCTGGAGCCAGCGTGATCGTAAACGGCATGCTGGTCCCCTCGCGGGGTAAAAGTCAGCGTTTCGAGATTCATCAGCGTTT
>JAAXIA010000145.1 GCA_012270595.1 Rhodanobacteraceae bacterium
CAGCGTGCTCACGGTCCGTCGTTTTCGTAAACAAGGCTACCAGATGAATGAAGTCGTTCCGGTTGCCACCATACTCACCCTACCACTGGCGTGTATTGGTTTTGTCGCCTACTTGATTGCTGGCATACATGCGAACACCACTGCCACACATTTGCATCTTTTGTATGGCTATATTTATTTTCCAGCAGCAATCGGTATTATCCTTGGTGCCAATCTTGCCATTCCTTTAGGCGTAAAACTCTCACGTGTTTTACCAGAAACGCTTTACGTTAAAGGCTACATGGTCATACTGCTCATTGCGCTCATTGCGGTATTGCTATAAGCGCATACGGGAAGTCCACTAAATACCATCCTGACACCGGCATCTTCCGGGACGACGACCGGCAGTGGCGATTGCAGGCAGTTCTCTTTCCTTTCGTGTTATTTCTGACGAAACAGCGCAGCTAACGACTGTGCAACATGCTCCAGATTTGAGCTTGTCAGTGCCGCGATGCAAATGCGTCCACTGGACACTGCGTAAATGGCGTTATCCTGCCGCAAACGCTCCACCTGTGCCTTGCCGAGACCAGAATAGGAAAACATACCGGTCTGGTGATTGATAAAACTGAAGTCTGGCGCACCAAGCGCGGCAAGTCTGTCGATCAACCTCGCACGCATGCTTTGGATGCGCGCGCACATCTGCGCTAATTCCTTCTTCCACAGAGCACGCAGCTCATCACTGGCAAGCACACCAGCCACCAGACTGGCACCATGCGTGGGCGGACTGGAATAAGTGGCACGGATGATTTGCTTGACCTTCGAACGCACACGCTCGCTTTCATTGTGATCGCGCCCCACAAAGGACAAGGCACCCACGCGCTCACCGTAAAGCGAGAAGTTTTTCGAGTAGGAGTTTGCCACCAGCAAATTTTCGACGCCCGCATCGACCAGAAAGCGAATCGCCATGGCATCTTCACTGATACCACGATGGAACCCCTGATAGGCCATATCTACAAATGGAAGGAGCGCGCGTTCCTTCATCAGCGCCGCCACCTGTGTCCATTGTTCGGGTTTAAGATCCACACCGGTAGGATTGTGACAGCAGGCATGCAGCAACACGACACTACCCGGCGCCAGCCTCCCCAAGTCTTCCAGCATGCCGGGAAAATCCAGCCCATGCGTGGCAGCGTCATAGTAACGGTAATCAAGTAACGTGAAACCCGCTGCACGGAATAGAGCGTAATGGTTACCCCAACTGGGGTCACTAATCGCTACCACGGCCTTGTCACCCAATACGACTTTGAGCAGGTCAGCCCCCACGCGCAAGGCACCACTACCACCCAGAGTCTGTGCGGTGATCACGCGCCCACATTCAAGCAGCGGCGAATCGGCACCAAACAACAATTCCCGGGTAGCCGCTGTGTAAGCAGGGAGGCCATCAATCGGCAGGTAATGGTATAGCGGGTGCTGCCGCAGCAGCGCTTGCTCCACTTGCTGCACAGCCTCAAGTTCAGGCAGCCGCCCCTTATCGTCACTATAAACGCCCACGCCAAGATTGACCTTATTCGGACGCGGATCGGCCAGATATTGCTCGGTAACGCCGAGGATCGGATCACGGGGAGCCATTTCAACAGATGCAAAAAGAGACACGCTTATTCGCTCTTGAGTCATGAATGAACAAATGTACTACAGGTACCCCATATTATGACCGGCATGCACGGGGCTTGGCTAGTTCTTTATTTTAAGTGGCGCTGCACATGCCCATTCACAGCGCTACACTTGCACTGCCTTCCCCACT
The DNA here is from genome assembly GCA_012270595.1 of Rhodanobacteraceae bacterium. GTDB lineage: Bacteria > Pseudomonadota > Gammaproteobacteria > Xanthomonadales > Rhodanobacteraceae > Rhodanobacter_A. Next base: position 1,778 of record JAAXIA010000145.1, read on the forward strand.
GTGATGAAAGCTCATGAAAGGCATGCAAGATGCGGCCCGACTTACTCATGCGCTGGCCCGGCTACGAATGGAGTACCAGAATCTGGATCTCACGATCGAAAAGCTGATGAACCGCAGTCGATACGACGAGTTGCAACTCAATAGGCTAAAGAAACGGCGCCAACTGCTGAAAGACACCATGGCACGTATTGAAAGCCAACTTATCCTCGACCTGGACGCTTGATTGATAAGGCCTGGCAACACCTCAAAATAAGAACACTGCTAAAAACGGCGTGGACACTTCCCACTTAAAGAAACAATCGCCAGCAGGCTCAACGGCGCAATGGAAAAGTCTGAACCCCGCTATTTTCTGTGGCTACTTTGCCAGCATGACTGACTGGTGCCCGCGATGTACCGCAGATATAAGCCCCCCAAACCTGTTCACCATTATGGGGTTCAGAAAGAGGCTTGATAGTATCGGCGCGCATGCTGACCGCCTCGTTGCGCGCCATGACCTGTAATTCATCGCGCACCTTGATATCATTGCGCTCTAACCATCCTAAGTGACTAAACACTGATACGGTGATCTTGCCCAGCATGTGGCAGGCAGTCACATTTTCATCCCATGCCGTGTGCACTTTCTTCGACGCTGCCGTCGGATCAATGCCCCAGGTACAGCCACCAAGACACATCAGGAGAAGGGAAAGACACAGATTTTGACGCATGACCTAAAATTCCGTTTGTAACTGTAAACCGATTTTAAAGCAATAAACAGATGGATAATGGGTCGATGCTGCAAGTCATTTTATTTACCCCCAAGATCCCGCCAAATACCGGCAATATCATCCGCCTGTGTGCCAATACCGGTGCCCATCTACGCCTGATTCGTCCACTGGGATTCAAACTCGACAATAAACATTTGCGCCGCGCCGGGCTGGACTACCACGAGTATGCGCAGGTCAGTGTGCACGAGCACCTGGATGCATGCCTGGATGCCATCGGTCAGGCGCGCGTGTTCGCCTACTCCACCCGGGGCTGCACCACCCACATCAAGGTAGACTACCGCAACGATGACGCTTTGTTATTTGGTTGCGAAACCGCCGGTCTACCTGATGTCGTATTGAACGCATTCCCACCCGAAAGGCGCCTGTACCTACCCATGCGCGCAGAAAGTCGCAGCCTCAATCTATCCAATGCAGTAGCCATTGCCTTATACGAGGCGTGGCGACAGCTGGGATTTCCCGGCTCCGACATGGGAAACAGACAGGCAAAGCGGTTAAGGTCGCTATCGCATCAACATCACCCAGGAAATATTTAAATGCCCCAACTGATCCTGCTCAGGCATGCCCATGCGCTGCCTGTCGAGCAAGGCAAGCGCGACATCGCGCGTCAATTAAGTGAACGCGGCAGACAAGAAGCCGCTGCCGCCGGCGCATGGCTGGCACAATATCATCCCTCGCTTGATTACGTGCTGTGCTCTCCAGCCCAGCGCACTCGTCGCACGGCCGAACGGGTATTGTCTGCACTGAGAGATCCTCCCAACCTACACCTCGCTGCGGAAATCTATGATGCAACAGCCACGCAATTGCTCGCACTGCTCGCTGATGAACATTTCCATAAAGGAGCTGTTTTACTGGTAGGACACAATCCCGGCCTCACATCCCTTTTGAGACTGCTGGTCGAGGGAGGCATGCCATCACCGCGCGTCATGCCAACGGCCAGCCTGGCGCTGCTGGAACTATCTGGCGCACTGAAACCAGGGGGCGCGCGCATAAGCGCCTTCTGGACACCCCCATCCGGTGACTGATAGGGTGCCCTTTCGATACCTTGGCCTGTACAAACCCAAGTGTCCTTAAAGACCACACTCGTCTCATCTTTCCCTTGATAAAGATATTACCACCATGGCTGTGCCACCCTTTTTGCAGACAGGAGACCTAAGCGGACGAACACTGGTGATTACCCGCCCACCCGACAGTGCTGCCGTCATGGTGCGGCAGATCCGTGCCCGCGGTGGCAGGCCGGTACGATTACCCGGCTTATCTTTACGCGCTGCGGCGGACACTGCTACGTTACGTGAAGCGTTACGCACAGCACTGACGGACGAGTTCATCGTGTTTGTCAGCCCGAGTGCCGTACGTTTTGCCTCCGCCGTTCTGCCGCTGATAACCCGGGCTACGGTGGTAGCGATCGGACCGGGAACCTCCCGAGCCTTGGCACGCCATGGCTTAACCGCGATAGCTCCCTTGCAACATCAAGATAGTGAGGCTTTGCTTGCACTACCGTGTTTTCAATCCCCGCATGGCCGACGCGTAGCGCTGGTTGGTGCAACTACGGGTCGTGGTTTGCTAAGCCATACCCTGGCAGAGCGTGGCGCATTTCTACGCGAGGTACATGTATACCGGCATGTACCTCCCCGTCTGGATGCACGACATGAGCGAGTCGTGCAATCCCTGCCAGCGGACACTTGCATACTGTTATCCAGTGCGGCGGCACTGCAAAATCTTGAGCGGGCGTTATCCGGCACGCTATGGCAAAAACTATGTGACGCACTGGCAGTTACCAGCAGTGCGCGCCTGGCAACATTAGCAGCGCAGGCCGGCTTTGTCCGGGTGAAGCGGGCCGCCTCGGCACAGGTCACAGACCTGCTTGCCGCTTCCGTCCAAGCAAACGCAGCAGGCAACCGCTAAGGAATCTCTGATCAATGGATGTTCTGAGCAAGCTCACCCAAGCCAGCCATGCCTGCCGACTTCGATGATGGATTTCTCCGCTTCCACCGCTGCGTTTCTGGGCCTTTTT
>JAAXIA010000084.1 GCA_012270595.1 Rhodanobacteraceae bacterium
CCAGTGATGCCGATAGCTTTAGATCAAAACCGGTCCAGTTGCTAAGCAGATGAAGTAGCTCGTTGAAGTAAGCCGACCAGCCGACTGCTACCATGGAAGAACCGAGAATATATTCCAGCACCAGATTCCAGCCGATAAACCAGGCAACCATTTCACCCAGGGTGGCGTAGGAATAGGCATAGGCACTGCCCGAGACCGGCAGCATTGAAGCAAATTCGGCATAACACAGGGCGGCCAGTGCGCAAGTGGCGCTTGCCACAATAAAGCTGATGACCAGTGCCGGTCCTGCGTAAAGCGCAGCGGCACTGCCGGTAAGCACGAAGATGCCAGTACCGACGACTGCGCCAATACCGAGCAGGACCAACTGTTTGGCATCGAGTGATTGTTTGAGCGCCAGCTCAGCTTGCCCACTACCGTTATCGTTGGCAATGGGATCTTTCTTTTTGTCTATAGTCGTGGAAACAATTGGTTGAGTAACAAATAGTTCTCTAAGCATACATTGTTCCCCTGGATGGGAAAGGAGTGATGTTTGTGCGCAGTCAAAAAAACGGGCAAATCGATACCTCATGGTATCAATTCGCCCGTTGGATCCTTTTACTCCGGCGAGCTGTGGAGCAAAAGCTTAACTTATTTCTTTCACTATCACTGGCGCGCGTGACCTGAAAGAAGCACTGCGGCGCAGTTTACTGTGATGATAACCGTAAAAACCGTAGATCAGCAGGCCGATGAGGGTCCAGCCCAGGAATAACCACCAGCGTTGACTGAACACCCGCCAGAACAGGAACAGGCAGGCGGCGGTAGCCAGCGGGCAAATCAGCCCTGCCATCGGTACGCGAAAGGTACGAGGTAGTTCAGGGCGTGTGTAACGCAACACCAAAACGCCCAAACAGACGATAGCAAAAGCCAGTAAGGTACCCATGGATACCATATCGCCAAGGACGCTGATGGGAAACAGACTGGCCAGTGTGGCGCAGACGATACCCGCAAAGATGGTGCTGAGGTAGGGGGTGCGACTCTTGCCATGAAGTTTGCTGATACTCTCGGGTAGCAGACCATCCTGCGACATGCTGTAGAAGATCCGCGACTGGGCAAACAGCGTCACCAGTACCACCGAACTTAAACCTGCCAGTGCACCAAAGACAACGATCACTTTCAGGGCTTTAAGCACAAAACGCGCCGTGCTCCCCATGTGCACGGTGCTCAATACGTAGTTGATCGCAGTGGCTACCGGTTCGGCAGTGTTGAGGTTTCGAAAGGGTGCCAGACCAGTGAGTGCAGCTGACATCGACATATATAGTATGGTGCAAACCAGTAACGCGCCCAGGATACCAATGGGCATGTTACGCCGGGGGTTTTTGGTTTCACCTGCGGCGGTAGAAATGGCATCAAAACCGAGATAGCCAAAGAATACGACGCTTGCCCCACGGATGACCCCGCTCCAGCCGTAGTGGGTACCACCTTCGTTGGGCGGGATGAATGGATGCCATAAAGACGGCTGGATGTAATGGAAAGTCACAACCAGGAACAACACAATCACTGCAACTTTAATGGTCACAATAACGGCATTGGCGGTGGCTGACTGCGTGATACCGCGATAACACAGCCAGCTGAGTGCAGCAATAATCAAAATAGCAGGAATATTAAGTAGCGCACCCGTGGTGACCAGGTGCATATCAGTGTTGAAGCTGAAGGGTGCCGATACAAAAGATCCTGGTAGTGTCAAGTCAACCCCGATCCAGCCGCTCAGTAAATGCAGCATTTCATTGAAATAGGCCGACCAACCTACCGCCACGGTGGAACAGGCAAGCATGTATTCGAGCACCAGGTTCCAGCCAACAAACCAGGCCACCATTTCGCCGAGGGTGGCATAGGAATAGGCATACGCACCGCCTGAAACCGGCAGCATGGAGGCAAACTCGGCATAACATAGGGCGGCCAAGGCACAGGTTGCACCGGCAATGATAAAGCTGATGATAAGCGCTGGTCCGGCATATTGCGCAGCGGCGGTACCAGTCAACACAAAGATGCCGGCACCAATCACGCCACCCACGCCGAGCATAATCAGGTGCTTGGCATCAAGGAAGCGTTTGAGTGTGATATCGCCATGCCCGCCACGTTCAGCATCCGTGAAAGGTCCATCTGCCTCATGCGCATGTTTGATTAAAACGGGGTGGGTGATAAACAGGTTTTTAAGCATGTGTATTCCTTAAGCCTGGTACCTGGCTTTGCGCGGCGCGTACTGAGGCAGAGCGGCTACTATAACGCAGTTTGCTGTGATGGTAGCCATAGCACACATAAACCAGAGCGCCGATGGAAGTCCAGATCAGGATCAGCCACCAGTGCTGGGTGAATACCTGCCAGAACAAGAACAGGCAGGTGGCTGCAGCCAGTGGGCAGATCAGCCAGGCACAAGGCACTCGGAACGTACGCGATAGATCGGGACGGGTGTAACGTAGCACCAGTACGCCAATACAGACCGTAGCAAAGGCCAGTAGGGTACCCATCGATACCATATCACCGAGCACATCGATGGGGAATAGACTGGACAGCACAGTGCAAACAAGCCCCACAACAAGTGTGCTGAGGTAGGGAGTGCGGTTCTTCACATGGAGTTTGCTCATGATCCCAGGCAGGAGTCCGTCTTTCGACATGCTGTAAAAAATGCGCGACTGCCCCATCAGCAACACCAGTATTACTGAACTTAAGCCAGCCAGGGCACCGAAGACGACGATGACTTTCAATACCTGAAGTACCGTGCTGGTCGTACTTCCGGGCATGACATTGCCCAGAATGTAATTGATCGCAGTGGCCACCGGTTCGGCCGTATTTAATGTACGAAAGGGAGCAATCCCTGTGAGTAATGCGGACATGGCAACGTAGAGCAAGGTGCAAACCAGCAACGATCCTAAAATGCCAATGGGCATATCACGACGGGGATTTTTGGCTTCCCCTGCGGCGGTGGAAACAGCATCGAAACCGACATAAGCAAGAAACATCAAGGTTGCGCCACGGATGACACCACTTAAGCCGTAATGGTTACCCCCTTCATTGGGTGGAATGAAAGGATGCCAGAAAGCCGGATGGATGAAGTGAACGGTGATCGCCAGGAACAGCACAATGACAGTGATCTTGATCGCCACGATGATGGCATTGGTGGTGGCCGACTGACTGGTACCAAGGTAGCAAAGCCAGCTAGTCAGGCCAATGATGCATGCGGCGGG
>JAAXIA010000097.1 GCA_012270595.1 Rhodanobacteraceae bacterium
TTCCTGAAAGGTGCAATCAGGGTAGATACCCGATCCATGCTGGCCTTGAGCCTGTCGTAGGCACCGGACTTCACTGTCACCAATACATCACGCGTCACACCAACCGGAAGGCGGTCCACCTGCCCTTTCCATAGCCTAGGGGTAGCCAGGGTTTTGCCTGCTTCGTAGAGTTTATGGGTCTCGTAGAAGTGAAACCCGTAGTTAAGCAAGGCCATCGCCGAATTGGCACGGGCACGCTCAGAGTGCGCACCCAGGACAATGGCAATCATGCGTTCCTGACCATGCCTGGCCGAAGCGGCCAAACAATAGCCAGCCGCCGAGGTGTAACCGGTTTTGATGCCATCCACAGCAGAATCCCGCCATAGCAGCGTATTACGGTTGTGCTGCATGATGCCATTCCACTTAAACCCCTTGATCCTGGAGATCGCATAGTCCTGGGGGAAACGATAGATCAGCGCGCGTGACAGGATGGCGATGTCGTGAGCCGTACTGTAGTGATTGGCCACGGGATAACCAGAAGCATCAGAGAAATGCGTGCCCGTCATGCCCAACCGTCTGGCATAGGCATTCATCAAGCTCACAAAAGCCTGCTCGGAACCTGCCGTATGCTCAGCCAATGCGATGGCAGAATCATTCCCGGACTGGATAATCATGCCGCGCAACAGATCTTTCAGTTTTACTGTACTGCCAAGCTTAAGGAAGCTGGTGGAACCATCGGTCCCGGCACCACCTGCTCGCCAGGCATGCTGGCTGATGGTCACAGGATCATCCAGGTGAATGCGACCGGCGGCAATCTCGGAAGCCACCACATATTCTGTCATCAGCTTGGTAAGCGAAGCCGGTGGATGGCGTTTGTCGGGATGGCGTGATGCCAGAATCTGACCGGTAGCGCCATCCATCAGCACGTAGCTTTGCGCATCCACATCTGGGGGTGGAGGTACCGGCAGCGAAGCCGGTTTTGGGGTCGGTGCAGCACGCGCAAAAGGTTGGGCAACGGCATTCATCGCCCATAAAAGTGCAGCAAAAACGGCGAGGTAACGACAGAATAAGCGCATCACACAAGTATCCGGTTTAGTGGGGCAACAATAGATGGCATGCAACGCCATCGGCGTCTGGTCATCGGTCTATTCTACCGCGACATAAGGCCGCGATAGGCCCAGGCGAACGATGCGTTCCCGCAGCCGGCTCAACGCAACATGGCTCTTCAGCGGCCCCAACCGCACACGGTGCACATGCCGACCCGCAATGATGACATCGGCCACCAGAACCGGCCCCAGATGCTCACGTCGCAGGCGCTCAGCCATACGCCTGGCATCAACCAGGGCGCTAAACGCGCCTACCTGCAGAAAAAGCCTGGAACGCAAGGGTGGCTTTTCGCGCGTCACAACGTGCCTGGACGTGTGATGATGGCCTGAAGATACGGCCGCCCGCCGGTGTCTTGCAACGCTAACAAAAGGATCAAGGCCCCGTACTTCAACCCGCCCAACGCCATGCGGCCAAAGACCAATACGCACAGCCGCCGCATAGGAAATGTCGATAAGGCGGTGCCCGTGAAATGGGCCACGATCATTCACCCGTACAACCACACTCTTGCCATTATTGAGATTAGTCACCCGCACGTAACTGGGCAGGGGCAACACCCTGCTCGCGGCAGTGAACTTGTACATATCGTACGTTTCCATGTTCGAGGTCTTGTAATGCTGGAACTTCGTACCGTAATAGGAAGCCATACCACGCTCATCGTAACCTTTCGCGCTGTGCAGAACGACATAACGCTTACCGCACACCACATAGGGAGACTTATTGCCGTGACGCGAGCGCGGTTCCACCTTCGGCACCGGTTCGGGAAGACTAGTGATGAAGGCAGGTGGCGCACCCGCTGGTACGCTATCGCGCCGCTGGCAATAGCGGCGTTGCTGCGGCAAGCTAATATCATCGTGGAAATCCGTTGTCCCTAGCGCCAATGACAGGGAGCGCATCCTTGATTGCTGCCCTGCGCACGATACCAGCAGCAAGGCCAATGCGAGCACCCAACACGGGCGCCACATGACGGGCATCAAAACACATTCCCGCCCAGATGATAAGCGTGCAATCTGGCCTGCACACCCATGTCAATCGCCTGTGCCAGTTGATAGACTGTCATCGCGTACAAAACACTAGGGTTGTAGCTGGTAATGACCCAGAAATTACCAAAGGTGGTCCAGTATTCCAACCCATGTTTACCTTTCAGCGTCAACAGGTTACCCAATTGATCAAAGCGGGTGCACTGCAGCGGTTGATCACTGCCAGGCTTGAGCCTTGCTGCCGGCCAGGACAACACGCTCTGCCATGAAAGCGCCGGGGACGACGGTACATACCAGCGCACAGGTGATGCCACTGGAGCAGCACGCACCCAGCCGTGACCGACAAAATAATTGGCCACACTGGAAAAAATATCTGGAAAGGACCTGTACAGGTCAAGGTGAGCCTGGTCACCAGCATGTACCGCGTAATCGCGAATGCTGGTAGGCATAAACTGGGCACATCCCTGTGCTCCAGCATAGGAGCCGACGAGCTGGTCAAGCGGAGCACTACGTTTTCCAAGCGGAAGTTCCAGAAGTGCTTTCAGCTCATGACGAAAGAACTTTTCCCGTGGCGGGTAGTAACTCCCCAGGGTCACCAGGGCATCAAGGACCTTGTAATGCCCGAGACGTTGACAATAGTACGTTTCCACGCCCAGCGTCGCCACAATAATGCCAGGCTCGACGCCGTAGCGGTCAGCCACACGCTCCAGCAAACGACGATGCTTAAGATAAAACGCAACCCCCGCATGAATCCGCTCATTTGTGAGGAAAAAAGACTGGTACACACTCCAGGGCTTGCTTTCAAAAGGGCGGCTGATCGCATCAAGTACTGCCTGCTGTTTATGCGCATGACTGAGGAGCGCATTGAGATCAGCCGTGCGTTGTCCCGTCTCGCGCGCCACCTCATGTACCAGCGCAGCCTCTCCTGGATGCACGGTCACACAACCAGATAAGGACAACACGACAAAAAAAATCAGTCCGCAGACAAGCAGGCCACAAGACCGGAAAGGCATGAAAAAACCAGCTTGCATAAGCAATCCCAAGTTCTTGTGAACTGGGGGATAAGTCTAACACGCGCACGGATGCCGGGCACCTCCCAGGCCAAGCATTCATCGATGGATCTTGCGATGCGTATAAATTGACATCAACACCCCAAAACCCACCAGGAGTGACACCACCGATGTGCCACCATAACTGAGCAATGGCATCGGGACACCAACGACCGGAAGCATGCCCGCCACCATCCCGCCATTGACGAATACATAAACGAAGAAGCTCATGCTGATCGACCCTGCCAGCAGCTGCGAATAGCTGTCACGCGCCTGCATGGCAATCCATAGACAACGGCCGATCAGGAAAGCATAAAGCACCAGCAACAGACACACACCAATCAAACCAAATTCCTCTGAAAAGACTGCAAAAATGAAATCAGTGGTACGCTCGGGAAGGAAATTTAAACGCGATTGCGAACTGTGCTCAAAACCGCGGCCCCAAATACCGCCCGAACCCACGGCGATTTTTGATTGAATGATGTTCCAGCCAGTACCCAGGGGATCTGACTCGGGGTCAAGCAAAGTAAACAGGCGATCACGCTGATACTGATGAAGAAAATGCCAACCTACCGGCACCATGGTCGCCAACATGACCAGCAAGCTCAGGATGCGCCACCAGCTTATCCCACTCAAAAACAACACGAAGGTGCCAGCTGCCATCACCAACAATGCGGTACCAAGATCAGGTTGCCTGGCAATCAGGGCGGTGGGCAGGACAATTAGCAGACCAACCACCACTATGTCTTTCCATTCTGGTGGCAAATGGCGTGGATGCAGGTACCAGGCCACCATCATCGGCACCGTTAATTTAAGCAATTCAGAGGGCTGGAAACGCATCAGGCCAAGATCCAGCCAACGGTCCGCACCACGTCCCTCACCCAGTACCGCCACAGCCAGCAGGGCTAACATGCTGCCAACGTATAACCATGGCGTCCAGACACGTAACATAAGCGGGGAAATATGCGAGACGAGCAAGAACAATAGCCCGCCCAGCAGCAAGCGGGTTGCTTGGCCACCGACCAGAGACAAGTTGCCATCGGCAGCGCTGTAGAGCACGATCAGGCTCACGCCTCCCAGCAAAAGCAAACCCAGGGTTAAAGGCAAATCAACCCGTAACCGACTCAGACGCCGCCGCGCAAAACGCTGCACACACACCTGCAACCAGGCGATCATCGCACTGTCCTGCCTGCAACCGACTGGCTCGCTTCCGCCTTGACACACAGCGTGGGTCGCGCTCCCGGCTTATATTTTTGTGTACGCAACCAGGCATCGAGGATCTTGCGCGCGATCGGACCTGCATCCGCAGCCCCCCAGGCACCCGAATCAAGCAATACGACCACAACAATACGAGGATGCTCTGCCGGCGTGAACATCTCGAACCAGGCACGGTGACGCTTGGCCAGATAAGCTCTTTTCCTGTTG